>JAUNBU010000190.1 GCA_030526925.1 Bacillota bacterium
CTCTGTACCAACGCCACGCAGCCGTTAGATAGTTTCTTTAACATAATTGCTCCTCCTAGTAAAACTAAATAAGTAAAATAAGTAGGGTAAGGATGACACCATATGCCATATCCCAACCTCTCTTAGTATTAGCAGTATCCGTGCCAAATAAAAAGGAAGTTTTTCATTCCCCGTGGTCAGCCTTGAAATTTCAAGGAGAAAAACTTCCGATTTTTTTAAAAATGGTCTGTTGTCTATGGATTTTATCCGCTTATTGACTGTTTTTTCACAAGCAAACGGGCTGAATTGTAAGGTAATCCGCACAGTTTCTATTTTAGTCCAGTATAGAGTGTGCATGTTTCCGTACAGTCTACATTTTAGTCCAGATTAAACCGTACGGATTGCCTTACACTTCCAGTCCGTACTTGTGAAGCTTCTCGTACAGGCTTGTCCTGCTTATCTTCAATTCCTTTGCCACGGCGGACTTGTTCCCGTTATTGGCAAGGAGTGTCTCCACCAGGATCTTTTTCTCCGTCTGCTCCATATACTCCTTGAGAGACATGTTGTGAAGATGCTGGCTTCTGCCGGTGATGCGTTTCGGGAGATGGTGAAGGTCGATGACCTTATCCTCTTCAAGGAAGTTGGCTGCCCGCTCTATGACGTGCTCCAGTTCTCTCACATTTCCTGGCCAGTCGTACCTCATGAAGGCTTCCATGGCATTGGCAGAGATCCCCGTAATCTCAATGTCCTCCACATCTTCGTACTTCTTGATCAAATGAAGGCTGAGAACAGGGATATCCTCCCGTCTCTCTCTCAGCGGCGGTATCTTGATATGAATAACATTGAGCCGGAAATACAGATCCTCTCTGAAAAGTCCTGCGCTGCGCATACTTTTCAGGTCTTTGTTGGTCGCCGCCACGATCCTGATGTCGATAGGTTCCTTTTGATAAGACCCCACCTTCTGGATGGCGCGTTCCTGAAGGACCCTCAGTATCTTTGCCTGCATATTGATGGGAAGGTCCCCGATCTCGTCCAAAAACAATGTTCCGCCGTTGGCAGCCTGGAAGACTCCCGTCTTGCCGCCCTTTACAGCTCCTGTAAAGGCCCCTTCTTCGTACCCGAAAAACTCCGACTCCAGTAATTCCCCGGGAATGGCAGCACAGTTGACACTGATAAACGGTCCGTCCTTTCGTCCGCTTTCAAGATGAAATGCGTGGGCGAAGAACTCCTTTCCCGTCCCGCTTTCTCCTGTGATCAGCACGTTGGAATTTCCCTTGGCGGATTTGCGCAGTATCTCTTTTAGCTCTTTTATTTCATTGCTGTCGCCGATGATGTTCTCCAAAGAATATCTGGCGCTCTGATAGCTTTCACTCATATTAAGGGCCTCCGTCGCCCTGTTTGATTATAACATCGCAGCGGGGCAGGCACAACAAAAACAGGATGGCCGGACCCCGAGGCCTTGATGAGAGCCCTTGATGCATGAGTCCTTGATGCGAGACCTTGCTGCGAAAAAAAAGGAGAGGGTGCGCGAAACGCAGTCTCCCTCTCCACATGGTTGAAATCCCAAGGTTTGCTATGCCGCTACGCCAATCCGAATATGCCGACGCAGGCGAACATGGCGCAGACGACGATCCCCACGAAGAACAAGGTTATGAGACAATATCCCATAATGTCCCTGGCGGAAAGTCCTGCGATTCCAAGTGCCGGTAGTGCCCAGAATGGCTGGATCATGTTGGTCCACGCATCACCCCAGGCGATAGCCATACCCGTAACGGCAGGACTTACGCCCAGCTCTGCGCCTGCCGGCATCATGATAGGTCCCTGAACGGCCCACTGCCCGCCGCCGGATGGCACGAAGAAGTTTACGATACCTGCCGACAGGAATGTAAAGAGCGGGAAGGTCACGTCGTTGGAGATGGCAACAAAGCCTTCACTGATAACTCCTGCCAGACTGGCGCCCGTTTCAGGATTAGCACCTACCATCATACCCATGATCCCTGCATAAAACGGGAACTGGAGGATGATACCGCCAGCGCCTTTCACCGCTGCGATGATGGCGTTGACATAGTTGATCGGCGTCACGTGGAAAGCGATACCGAGCACCAGGAATATCAGGTTTACGATGTTCAGGCTCAAATTCGGACCGTTGTTGATGAAGTAATAAACCAGATATGCTACGCCCATGGCTACGATTATGTAGGAAAGGATCGGGCTCTGCTCCAGCTTCTCCGCCGGAGTGATCGCCTTCGGCACTACTTCCTCTTCATCGATCAGCTTTGCCGTATCAACGGTGATAACATCGTCCGGAGACGGGTGCATCCTCATGTTGATGATTGGCAGCAGTACGAGTATCACAAGACATGCCGCCAGGTTCCAAGGCGAGAAGATGGTCTGGCTGGTGGAAATGGCGTAGTCCAGTGCGCCTCCGGTATTGGCAACGAAGCCGTCTTCTCCCACGGTCCCCATGGACAGCGGAATGGAGCCGGAGATCCCTGCGTGCCAGATAACGAATCCGGAATAGGCGGAAGCGATCAGAAGTCTGTAGTCGATCCCTTTGATCTGTCTGGCAATCTCTTTTGCCAGGATAGCGCCTACAACAAGACCGAATCCCCAGTTGATCCAGCATGCGATGATGGCAATCAGCGTAACTACGAAGATGCCCTGGGCTGGAGTTTTAGGAACGGACCCTATACGAATGATGACTCTTTTCACCGGCTTTGCCGAGGCTAATGCTGTACCCAGCACCAGAACCAATGCCATCTGCATGGAAAACTCAAGCAGATTCCAGATCCCCACGCCCCAGTGCTCCACCATGAGCATCGGGCCTTGAGACGTTGCCGGTATTGCCGCAACGAATACGATAATCGTCAGAATGATTGCGAAGATAAATGGATCGGGCAGGAATCGCTGCACAATAGCCACGCAACCGTTAGATAATTTTTTGAGCATACTTTTACCTCCTCGATTTAAGTTGATCTAAACTGGATAAAATTTGTATGGATTACGCGGCTCATATTACAAGATCGTTTAAAATTTATCAATACGACTAAAGTACTATTTTGTGTTTTTTCGTCATACTCTACTATTAAAGTCCAGTAGTTCCAAGGGTTTCCCCTTCCGAAAAATTTCGTATTTCATGCCACGCAAAAAGCGCCCGTGCATCGTTGGGCGCCTTTCGCTCTCTCTAACAGTATTTCTATTGGAGGTTACCAGTAAGTTTGCTTATTTCTTTCTTGCTTATTCCTCTTCCATGGCTTTCAGATCCGGGCTGAATTTCAGCGGGCATCCGGTGGCTTCCTGAATGTCTTCCTTGGAAAAGTCAGGGTGCAGCTCCGTTACCACTATGCCATCATCAGTCACTTCCATAACGCCCATCTCGGTGATGATCTTGGAAACGCACTTCTCCGCCGTCAACGGCAGTGTGCATTCCTTCAGGATCTTGTGGGCTCCCTTCTGAGTGTGGAGCATCACGATGATAACCTCAGGACAGCCTGCACAAAGATCCATGGCTCCGCCCATGCCGGCAACCTTCTTGCCCGGCACGATCCAGTTGGCCA
>JAUNBU010000014.1 GCA_030526925.1 Bacillota bacterium
CTCCGACTACAAGAACCTTTTTCTTTGCTTCTGTGGAAACAAATTCCTGTGGATACCGCATTTCTCTTCCTGTTCTCGGATTTACAGCGCAGGAAAAATGCTTATGGGTATCCATGTGTCCCCTGCAATGCAAACAACGTGTGCAAGGTCTTATCTCATCTTCTTTCCCACTGCGGGCTTTTACCGGAAAATATGGGTCGGCAATCAACGCTCTGCACATAGCGATCACGTCCGCTTTTCCTTCTTCTAAAATTTTCTCTGCCATTTGCGGAGAGCTTATAGCGCCTACTGTAACAACAGGTATGTCTACCGCTTTCTTCATGGCCTCGGCCAGATGCACATTGCATCCATGTTCTTGGAAAATGCTAGGATGTGCTTTTAAGGTTAAATCCAGGCGAGTATCTATGCCGGCCGAGACATGTACCAAATCGATTTTATCCTGGATCGACTGGATAAATGGTATCGTTTCATTCAGTGTCAATCCATTTGGATCGTATTCAGATCCACTTATTCTATATTCCAGTGTAAAGTCTTTTCCTACTGCTTCGCGAACGGCATCCACTACCATTCGTGGAAAACGAACTCTGTTTTCCAGAGAACCTCCGTATTCGTCTGTTCTGGTATTGACCATCGGAGAAAGAAACTGCGCCAAAAGCCATCCATGTCCCCCATGGATCAAAGCTGCCTGAAAGCCACATTCCTTAACGAACATGGCTGCATTAGCAAAGTTTTCAGCAACCCGCTTCATCATGTCTTCATCCATCTGAAGCACCTCAACTCCATCGCCTCGTGTAAACGCCACCGATGAAATAGGTTGTCTGCCGGAAAGCTTCGGGTTTGCCATAAAACCACTATGCATCAACTCGAAGGATGGCACTGCACCATATTGTTTGATTCCATATGCCAATTCTCCCAAAAATGCCATGTTCTCTTTCGTAAGATACATCCCTGGAAACGTTGGTGCATGTTCTTGATCTACAGGGGTGTCCCCAATGGTGACCTGTGCAGCTCCTCCTCTTGCTTTCTCACGGTAGTAGCTAAGTAAAGCCTCCGTCGGTCTGCCACCTTCTGTAACAGAACTCATCATTGTAGGTGCCGAGAATAATCTGTTCCTATACACCGTATTTCCTACTTTTAAAGGTTCAAATAGCTTGGGGAATTTTAGATTATTATTATTTGACATCACTGTCTCCTCCTGGTCTTTTTATCAGAATATATAGAGAAAAGATACAGCGGTCACCATAACAGTCCTCGCTGTACCCTCCCCCTTCTTATATTGAAATATGTATTAAGTGTATATGCCCTTGTTTATTTACTCTCCCAGGGTTCCATCCGTATATTTCTTATCGTTTATCAACATACAGATTGCTGCTCCTATCAGGCCTACGATTGCAAATGCAATGTATGCGCCTGTCAATGAACCTGTGGTTGATATGAAGAATGCCAAGACAATGTATGCACAGCATCTGATCAACGTATAAAGCGGTAAAATCAGAGAGTATGCTTTGGCAAAATTTCTATGCCCGAAAACAGTCGATGTAAGGGACATAGGCCAGTTGGCATTTCCCCCTAGAGCAAAGCCTATCATAAACAATGAAATATAGATAAAAATATCTCCCGGTAGCGTGTTTAGAAAAATCCCTACTCCGAACCAGACCATATAGGCCGCTGTTGCTTTTTTAGCGCCTATTTTTTGATCTAGCAAACCGAAGAGATAGGAGCCTACTATTCCCATTAATGCGATTACCGTCATAGTAGTCACGGCCTTGGGTTGTGACCAACCCACGTCTTCACTTGTGAGCCTAACGACTACCTGGCTGACAACGCCTACGGTCATCAGCATAGAAAAGCCTAAAACCAATGTGATGAGCCACATTTCCTTTGTTGCGAACAGCTTACCATAAGTCCACGGTGAAACATATTCTTTGGCCTCCTTCTTGTAAGCTTCCATCTGTTCATCGTTGAGCGGTAAATTATCAGGAGCATAACGTGCGTCTTCCGGTCTGTTTGGAAAAACAAAGCAAAATATCACCGATAGTAATATCACGATAGCAGCTATGATAGAAGTTACCGCAAAGGAGCCTGTCAAAAACATAAGTCCGGTAATAATCGGAACAACGATTGCGGTTGACAAATTGTTTCCCATGGTCGCCCATCCAAGAGCAAGTCCTTTTTTCTTGGGGAACCACATAGTCAAATATGCTCCACCGCCAATCCAAGCAGCAGCCTGCGCAAATGCACACAAACCCGTTAACGCTATGAAATACTGTAATTCAGAGCCTGCATTGCCGTGCCATGCGTAACAGGCAGCAGTTCCGATTATGCAGATAGTTGTAACAAACTTCGCACCTTTTTTGTCGGCTAATATGCCAAACAGCAGACTCGTTATTACACTGATAAATCCTGCAGGTGTTGCATATGCTAATATTGTTGCATAATCCCACCCATTTTCTTCTGCTATAGCAGGTACGGTTGCATTGAACCCATCATTTGTCGTTGCGCTACAAAAGAACAGCAAAATCCCAACAAATATTATCATGCCCCAGCCTTTTTTGCCAAAGTTACTCTTCGTATAAAAACGATCATCAACTTTTGGCTGTTTTGTGTTCACCTGATTCATAAGATCCTCCTTAAAACAAAATAATAAACTATAATGATTCTATAATACCAGCGGCACCCATTCCTCCGCCAATACACATGGTAATAAGCCCGTATTTCCCGTTATTTACTTTTAAATAGTCTAACGCCTTACAAGTAAGAATGGCGCCTGTCGCACCCAGAGGGTGTCCCAGTGCTATTGCACCGCCATACGGGTTCACTTTATCCATGGGAAATCCCAGTTCCCTGCAACATGGGATCGCCTGTGCTGCAAATGCTTCATTTATCTCTATCACATCCATATCCTCTACTGTCAGGCCGGCTCTTGCCATCACCTTAGGAACTGCATAGACTGGCCCTAGCCCCATTTTTGTAGCATCACATCCGGCAATCGCATAGCTTATCAACTTTGCAATAGGCTCTATCCCCAAAGCTACAGCCTTTGATCTTTCCATCAAAACGACAAATGCCGCTGCATCGGATGTCTGAGAACTTGTTGCTGCCGTAACGGTCCCGTTATCGGTAAAGCTGGGCTTCAGTTCTGCCAGCTTGTTCACATTGGTATTCTCTCTAATACCTTCGTCTGTCGTTAAAACGATGTCTTCCCCATCAACACCTTTCACCGTGACCGGAATGATTGAATACGCCAACTGTCCTGTCTTCTGAGCCTTTGCTGCCTTTTTATGAGAGGTCACTGCGAATTCATCCATCTCCTGCCTGCTGATTTTTCTGTCTGCTGCCACATTCTCTGCTGTGATCCCCATTGGCATATATGCTCCCGGCTTGTTTTCCCTAAGCCAAGGCTCTTGATCCTCTTCCGAGTATGGTTCGAAAGTCCCCGTCATGTCTTCCACACCGCCTGCTATATAGACATCCCCTTGTCCTGCTATGATGGCATTGGAAGCTGTCGCAATTGCTTGTAACCCAGAGGAACAAAACCGATTGATTGACTGCGCTGCTACACACTGAGGCAAGTCTGCTCGTTCGACTATATTTTTTGCCACATTCATGGAGGTTTTTTTATGCTGCACAGCGCAGCCCACGATCACATCTTCAACGTCTTTTAAATCCAATTGGGGGATCTGCTGTAACACGCCCTTCATGACCTGTGCCGCATAGTCCACCGGATGTGTTTCCACGAGACTCCCTTTAAACGCTCTACAGATCGGCGATCGACCATATGCAACGATAACTGCTTCTCTCATTTTTCCTGCCCCTTTCTATTTGCTGATTCCCAGAATTTTTCTTGCTTCGTCAGGAGTTGCCACCTCTTTACCAAACACCTTGATCGCATTCACTGCTCTTTCGACCAGCTGAACGTTCGTAGCCTTAACGCCTTTTGAAAAATACACATTATCTTCAAGCCCTACTCTGAGGTGTCCACCAAGTGCCAAGGTCGCATACATGATAGGCATATGTCCTGCTCCGATTCCAAAGGCTGACCAGGTTGCATCTTCCGGAAGCTGATTCTTTAATACGAGGAGATTATCGACAGTCGCTGCCATTCCGCCTAAAACTCCCAGGACGAATTGGAAATGTGTCGGACCAGCCGGAAGGATCCCCTTCTTTACGTAATACTTTGTGATCCCCATCATTCCGGAGTCAAAAATCTCTATCTCCGGCTTTACTCCCGTTTCCTGCAGGCATACGCCTAGCTTTTCTAAAAACTGAGGCGAGTTCATGAACACTACGTTCGGCATCCAATTGAATGTCCCTGCATCGAATGAGGCGATTTCTGGTTTCAACTCCTTGATGTGCGCCATACGCTCTTCGTCGGTAGGGGCTTTAGCTCCAGATGATGTGCAATTTATAACTACATCGCAATCCTCATACGCCTTAATGAGTTCTATCGTTTCTCTGAATTTTTCTTTATCCATCGTTCCAAATCCGTTGTCATCACGCATGTGAAGATGTACTATTGCAGCGCCTGCTTTCCAGCATCTATAAGCATCTTCCGCAATCTCTACCGGTGTCAGAGGGATGTTTTCGTTGATTTCCTTAGGGGTTACAGCTCCTGTCAGGGCTGCCGTAATGATGACTTTATTCTCCATTTTCCTCGTATCCTTTCTATTCACTGAACATCTTTTTCAAATGAGTGCTGACTATAAGCTGGGGTTCTGTCAATTCTTGAATTTCCTCTATGGTATGTCCTTCTGCTATCTCCTCCAGTACAAGGCCTGCGTCTGTTACTCTGATCACAGCTAATTCTGTCACGATCATATTTACTTTGTTGACGGCAGTTGCCGGAAGTGAAATTTTCTTTACGATCGTCGGTGTACCACCTTTTTTCGTATGAGTCGTCGCTACGATCACCTGTTTAGCGCCTGTTACCAGATCCATGGCGCCACCCATTCCCGGTATTCTTTTGCCGGGTATCTTATGACTTGCAAAAGAACCGGTCTCATCCACCTGAAGAACACCGAGCACTGTAATATCTACATGACCTCCCCGGATTATGGCAAATGATGTCGCACTGTCGAAATAGCATGCTCCTTTGTTCGTTAACACATGCTTGCATCCTGCATTGATCACATTGACATCGATATCGTCACCTTCTGCTACACCACCCATTCCCATGATCCCGTTCTCCGCCTGGAAATAAACGGTCATATCTTCATCAATGTAATTAGCGACCATTTCAGGAAGACCTATTCCCAAATTCACCACATCGCCATCTTTGATTTCCTGTGCCACTCTCTTGGCAATAATTTCTTTAGAGTTCAATCGGCTCACCTCCCATGACATAATCCACCAACGGCGCTGGAGTCATAACATCAATCGGTTCTATTTCTCCTATTTCAACCAATTCCTCCGCAGCAACCACAACCACATCTGCGGCTGTTGCCATCACAGTATTGAAGGTCCTGGTCGTCCCCTTATAGACGATATTGCCGCTTTTATCTACGACTGATCCTCTGAGGATTGCCAAATCAGCATGAATTGGCATTTCGATCAGGTAGGTTTTCCCATTCAGCGTTATCGTATCTTTGCCTTCTTCTATCTCTGTCCCAAGCCCTGTCTGCGTCAACACTGCTCCAAGGCCTGCCCCGTCCGCTCTGATCATTTCAGCAAGAGTCCCCTGTGGAACAAGCTGCACATCCAATTCTCCCGCATTGTACTTCTCCGCAGTCTGCGGATTCATCCCTATGTGCGAAGCAATCAGCTTCTTTACTCTGTTATCAGCAATCAGCAATGAAACACCTTCTCCTGGATGGGTGGAGTCATTTGATATGATAGTAAGATCCTTCGCGCCCGATTCCAAAATACATTCAATCAGTATTTCGGGAACACCGTTTCCTGCGAACCCACCTACCATGATGGTCATGCCGTCATGCAGCATTGCTTTGAATTGTTCTCTATCAATGATTTTGTCTTTCAATTTGCCTCTCCTTTCGATTTAATGTATAGTAATTTTTAACTCTATCAACGTTGTATCAACATTTGCAGAATGAGGTTGCTTCGTTCTATAAAATCAGCCATTTCCTGAGCTTCCAAACTTTCCTGTCCAAGTCTGCCCAAATCATAAAGCTGCCTCCCCAGCAAGGATTTTTCGTCCTCTGATGCTTCATGGGCCATATACTGTACCAAAGGGCTTGCCGTATTTAAAAGCAATGTGTCGTTTCCGGTTTTAAATCCGCTGGTGTCGATTCCCCTGGCCTCATATATTTCCAAGGTTTCCCGCACTCTTCGCTCTTCTTCGTCTATAATGATCACAGAAGATACTTCAGGAGTAATCAATTTGCCTACCTTCACCTCAATCTGTCTACCCTTGAGAATTTCTGCGAAAGTATCCTTAAGTGCATTTTCGATAAAGCTGTTTTCATCTGCCTCTGCCCTTACCTCATCTGCCGAACCCGCTTCCTCAGCCTTTAGCGCTTCATAAAAATCCGAATCTATAGAATTGAATCTCAGCTCCTGATTTTTTATTTCCTGTTTCTTGATGTACGGCTGATCCACCACATGCGTCATAAGCAATGCGTCGATGCCGGCTTTCTTAAAAATGTTGATATAATTCGCCTGCTGAATATCATCGGAAACATAATAGACCACATTTTTATGGAATGGTTCTATCTGTTCTAAATGTTCCTTTAGCGTTACATACGTACCATTTAGGTTCTTGAAAATAATAAACTTTTCTACATAGCTCGCCAAGAGCTTATCCTTTAGACAGCTGAATTTCACGAAAGGATTCAGATCTTCCCATATGGATTCATAAAATTCCCGTTCACATTCAAAGGTCCCGTAAAGCTTGTATGCTACCTGCTCCGTGATGTATGCTGTAATATCCACAACGTTCTCATCTTCCTGGAGCGCAGAACGTGATACCATGAGTGGCGCATCTGCGCAGTCGATTATTCCATCCTGTAAAAAAAGATACTCTGGTATCAATGTTTTAGCCTGATCTGAAATAAACACCTGCTGGCTGTAAAGTTTCATAGTGCCATCGATCGACTTCTCCATTTGTGCTTGATTCCTGAAATATATGATGCCCTTCACGCCCAGATCTTCACTATGCAGGTGCACCCATAATTTAGGCTCCACCTCTACGCGAAATGCTTTTTTATAAAAATCAATATATTCCTGTCTTTCGCAATCCTCAGGATTTCTGCACCATAACGGATTCGTATCGTTGACCATCTTAGTTCCGTATGCGGGAGATTTATCATCAGCCGCTTCATTACACGTAATCAAAATTGGTATGGCGAAAAATTCAAAATATTTTTTTACCGTTTTTTCCAGATATTCAGGATCAAGATACTGTGAGCCATCTGCGAGATAAAGTGTGATTTCAGTGCCTGCCCTGTCTCGTGTTCCTACAGACATATCGTAATTCATATCAGCAGAACAGTCCCAATAGACCGGAGCCGAATCCAGCCTATGGGATAAGGTGTTGATCGTTACCCTCTCTGCCGGCATAAATGCCGAATAAAACCCCAATCCAAAATGTCCAATTACTTTCTGCCTGTTTTCGCTATCCTTGTACTTGTTAAAAAAGTCCGTTGCCCCTGAAAAGGCAATTTGATTTATGTACCTGTCAACTTCTTCGGCATCCATGCCAAGTCCATTGTCAATAAACTTCAATGTATTTTCTTGAAGATTGATTTCTAATTCGATTTTTCCTTCCTGTTTTGTTTTTTCCCCGTCGCATACCTTAGCAAGTTTGTAAATAGCGTCTGCACCATTTGAAATCAGTTCTCTTACAAAGATATCCTGCTCCGTATATAACCACTTTTTGATGATGGGAAATATATTTTCGCTGTTAACAGTCAGCATTCCGGTTTTCTTAGTCATGATCTATGCTCCTGTATTTACCCTGATTTTTGTGGATATAGGCGAGACACTGCGCTACGCCTATATCCATAAAATTTGCATCAGTATTTCTAACTACTTGAGAACGCCTTTTTCCTTTGCAGCTTCACTATACATTTCTCTTGAATCGAGATCCGAATGATACATCTTGGTATTGCAGAAGTCTCCAAACATCTCTGTTCCGAAGGTCATATCTAAATCGTCTACTATTCTCTGCTTCCAAGGCCTTCTCGCTACCTGAGCCGTCAATCTTCTTATGGTTCTGTGCTGTGCCATGATAACATCTGCGATTTCATATGCTCTGTCGATCAGTTTTTCTCTAGGAACTACCTCATTGACCATGCCATACTTGAGGCAAGTCTCTGCATCCATCATTTCATTCATAAACATTGCATAGACTGCTCTTCTCGTTCCCATGAGCTCGAAGAAACAGCTGTGGATGCCATCTCCCGGAACGATTCCGTTTATGTAGTGTGGATCAGAAATAACAGAATCGTCTGCCATAATACAGATATCACACATAAGCGCTAATTCAGAATGTCCGCCTCTACCAACCAACGCACCGATCGTAGGGACTTCCACGTCCTGAACCATTGCGATGAGCATCCTTCTCCCGTCAATGAACATATGGTCGTATCTCGTTCCTGCCGGATCTGTCTTCTCCGGAGCCCAGCTTTCGTCTTCGAATACGCTGATCCAGTTGTCGCCTGTGCCTGTGAAAATAATGCATTCCGTTTCCCTGTCTGTTCCCAGAAGTCTCCACATTTTACCAATTGCATCATGGAGTTCCATACTCCATAACTGGGATTCTCCCTTGGTATGCATTCTCACTAGAACGACACCGTCTTCTCTCCTCTCCATGATAAAATGTTCCTTAAACATTTCCTTAAGCTCGTCAAATGTAGGCCATTTCACATAACTCGTATTAGTTGCCATTGTTTTAATTCTCCTTTCGAATTTTGGTTTGTTTTGTCTTTTCACCTGCATAATAAATTTTTAACAAAGGATTGACCAATGCAAAATTTGCATTGATTTCAGAATTATATGTTAAATGGCAAATCGAGCAGGCAATAATGTGCCAAAAACAATAGTAAATTAAAAGAACTCTCAATCGATGATCAAACACCAATTGAGAGTTTTTTATTTACCTGTTCTTCTTGTATTATCCTGCTCTGTCAATGAGCATCTTTTTCAAATATCCTTTTATATAAGGCTATCAATGCGGCTCCAAAAAGGGAGAAGCCTGCTGCGAGGATAAATGCATTGTCATAGCTGCCAAACAGCAGATAAATATTCCCGATAATCGCGGGCCCTATGAATCCGGCCGCTGCAAATCCGATAAACATGATTCCATAATTGACACTATTATGTGCCAGTCCAAACGCATCTGTAGTGAATCCCGGAAATACACCCATGAACGTGCCGAAATAGATTCCTACCAGAGAAATCCCTGTATAGAACAGAGCTGTATCTTCTGCGCCACATACGTATAGAAGGACTAATCCTGCTATAGAAAGCGCAGATGATAAGAGCAGTGTGGAGGGTCTGCCGATTTTATCGGACAAATATCCCGCTATTACTCTACCTCCCGCATTAAACAGCGCTAACACCGCCACAACGGTCGCCGCAGCGGTAACTGTAAATCCCATCATATTTGTGGCAATCACTGCCGCCTGTGATATACACATCATCCCACATACGGCGCCACACATGAGTATTACTACCATTAGATAAAACCTGCCGCTAGTTAGCATCTGTTTCCAGTCTTTATCTTTTTCAGGGTCATTCCCCAGCTTTTTCGTACCTGTATTGCTGCATATCTTGTCTTTTTTTACGCCGGAGCCTACAACAAACGAACCGACGCAAATCACCAATAGGAATATGACCCCCAACGTCAGAAAAGTCCATGAGATGCCCTTTTCGGCAATCATGATGCCAGCGGTTTTCGATATGATTACAGAACTTATTCCGTAGCTTGCCGTCGTAACACCTCCGACTAATCCTCTTTTTTCCGGAAAGCATTTTATAGCAGTACTCACATTACAGCTATATACCATGCCTCCGCTCAGTCCTCCTAAAATCCCATATCCAATCACCACCATTGCAAAACTCGTTGCAAAAGAAGTTATTATCATTCCGCCGCCGAACATAAGGCCGCCTACAAGCAATACCCATTTAGGTCCAATCTTGTCATTGATCCGGCCTCCTAAAATCATAGTGATCGGACCCACAGCCATTGAAACTGTGAAAACCATAGAGATCATTCCCGCTTCAAGCGAATCGTCCAGTATGCTGTTCAAATGGGTCTCCAACGGAGTTGCAAACACGCTCCATGCATATAACGCTCCAACGCAAAGATTGATCAAACAGCAAAACACCAGTATTGCCACTTTACTTTTTTTATTCATTTCAATTATAATAACGCTCCTCACTTGTTTCTAATAAAACAATATAGCGAGCGCATGACGGATTGACCAATGCAAAAATCGCATCACCTAAAACAAATTTCTTCGTATACAGTATTTATAGAATGAATTGATTAGCGGGTTCGTATTCTTCTTATTCTGAGCCAACACGTATTCAATATTTGTATCTATATCTTCAACTGTAATTTTTCTGACATTATATATATTTTTAGCGCGCTCAAACATCGCATTTGGAATGACACCGATGCCATTTCCCGATGCAACGCTCATAAACATATTGTCATGGTTGGAGCACTGTATTACTCTTTCATTAGATTCCACAAATACAGAATTACTGATGATTCTTCTTAAAAAAGGAGGATGTAACGAGGTTTTTAGAATGACAAATAATCTGCCGGTTAAATCGGAAGCTATAATTCGCTCCCATCCGCAGAGTTCATTTTTGTCGCTCACAAAAAAAGTGAAGGGTTCACTAAAAATATACTTATAGGCAACCTCTTCTTTTATCTCATCTATTGCAAATTTGTAAGTAAAAGCAACATCGATGTCCCCAAAAACGAGGGCATTATTCAATTCTTCCGGGGCCATCAAAGTATATTTAAATTCCGCATCGGGGTAATCATCGGTCACATTGAAATTCTCAAAAATTGTATAGTGACTAAAGACATTGACGGGCATTCCTACTGTCATTTTCCCAGTGACACCCGTCCCGATATTAGCGATTTTATCGCGCATCTTGTCATATCGCTCCAACATTTCAATTCCGTATTCAAGGAACATATCGCCTGCTTTTGTCAGTTCAATGCCACGTGGCTTTCTGACGAATAAAATCGCATTCATTTCTCTTTCTAAATCAGCGATTTGCCTACTCAGTGTAGACTGATTCATATGCAAGTACTGCGCCGCCGTGGTGAAATTCTTATATTTGCTTATCTCTATGAAATTCCTGATTTGGTTGATATCCATTTGCTCACCTTGAATCTTGTTGATAAAATGCTTAACGCAACGTTTTTTTAATAAAAATCAAACACGCACTTCTTAGATACTTCTCGACATCATTGTACTTCATTTGGCATTCTAAAGTCAATGCGTGACGTCCCTTAAAAAAGTGCGTTTCCGACTACATCCTCACTTTCGGTGTGAACTCAATTTTCAGGTCCATTCCCATGCCATTTGCTAATCTTTTGAGCAGATTCAAAGAAGGGTTTCTGGTTCCATTCTCCAACTTACTGATATCAGCCTGATGGATACCTGTCCTTTCAGACAATTCTTTTTGTGTTAAATTCTGAGAAATGCGTGCATCCACAATTGCCCGGATCACGTTCATTTCCGGTTGGATTTCTTCATATTCCCTTTTGAATTCCGGATCCTTTAACTGTTCTTCTATAAACCCGTCTAAAGTTTTCATTTCCTCCGACTCCTTCTTATGTGATTGCCCCTGCGATTCTTCCTCCACATTATATGGCATATATGCCATATTGTCAACATACATCATGCGCCTTGCCTGTCTTGCTGGGTTGTTTGCTGTTGGTACAGCTCTCGCTGGAACAGGCCGATCTTGTTGATGATGTCCTTGAAGAAATAGTTGTGATGATAGACGTATTTGGCGACTTCTCGGAGATAATTGCCTTTGCCGTCGCGTATCTCTGCCTTTAATTGTCCGATGAATAAGACGATATTTTTTCTCAGGTTGACCCCTTCCTGCGTCATCGGGACATAGGCGATCTTGATCTCGCCTGTTTCCTTGTTATAGAATACCGTGTCCGTCGTCAATGTGATCCTGGACGGGGTGATGAGATATTCTACCGCCCTGTTGAGGATGATCATGGTCCGCTCCAGCAGATAAAGGGCGTCCTCGGTCCGCTCTATCCTGTAGCTGCTCAAGGGTGCGAACCCGCTGCAGTCGTAGCAGACCAGCTCCCCATCGTCTTCACTCATGAACCCCATGGGCATGAACATGCTGCACTCCCCGGAGGACAGCATGACCTTTTCGTATTCCCGCATTACGTTATCTTCTATCTTGACTCTAAATTCTCTGTTATCCCACATATTCTTCACTCCTTTTTCCGGCATCTGCCCATTTGCTCCGCATATAATTTCCCTTCCGGATACGATCCTCGACCCCCTGCTTATCCGCCGCCGCATTTGCTGCAGGGGCGATAGCCTTTTTTCGTTGCTTCGCTTCTGTCCATGATGATGGTGTGGCGCTTGACGGACTTGCAGCTTCCCCTGTGATAGGCCGTGTCCTCTCCTTGAAAACAGAAGACGATGCTGCCTGCGGGGATATTTCCCGAATCACACAGACCGCAGGGACGATATTTCTTTTTTAAGCTGCTGCTCAGTACCATCTGGCTTACCGACGCCTTGACGTAGGTGCAGGATTCCCCGTGATATTTCTCGCCCGAATGAGGAAAGACCCAGACCGGATCTTCCTTTTCCTCCTGCTGTAACCGTTCTGCTCCCAGCGGCGGATTCTTGCTTTTGCTACCCACAAAATTCCGGTACTTCACCTTGGCATCGAATGAAAACTGCCGTTCAAATCCCAAAGGCAAATGGAGGCTCATGGTTGCCTCTACTCTGTAGGATGTGAGCGCTTTTGCCCTACCACCATCCTTCCAATGGCGAACAGTGGATACATTTCCCTGATCCAGCTTCGGGTTTTCTTCCAGGATGCGTTGCTCGATCCGCAGGCCCACCCCTGCAGATCCTTTGCCGTCATAGGCTCCGGCAGCCGCCTTGCCCGATTCGTCTACCGCCCCATGGATGCAGTTCTCCCACGTGCCCTCGACTCGCATAAAGTATCCCAATGATAGTACTGCCAGAATGACCAGCGGCATAAAGATCGCCGCTTCCACCGTATAAAAGCCTTTAGTATTTTTTCTCATAACCGTATTCCCTGCCGTTGATCTCCGCCGTTACCGAAATACCCGTGACATGTTCACTGATGAGAAAGCTTTCGTCCCAGCCGGAGCGCGCATTTATCTGGATCAGATCCAGAGTCCTAGCGATCTTCAGATTTTCATCCTGAAAGAACAGCAAAATCTGAAGATACTGGTTGTAGTCATATCCCTTTTCCACATCGGGCTTGGCCGTGCCGCCCATAATACCCTCTATGGCTCCGTCGAGGTCCGTCGCCCAGCTCTGTTTGTCCTTTACCATAGGTACTTTATGCCCCTGCCACAAAAGCTCCACATCATTGTCGGCTTCCGCATAGGCCCAGGTGGTCGCCAGCGCCAGCTGGGTAGCCGCAGCGACAGCGCCCGGCGTCAGAAGCTGTGCAGCTGTCAGCACCGCCGTTCTTTTTTCCGGATCCGCATAGATATGTGCCAGATTCAACGGGATTCGCATAGCTTTTAGCGCCATCTCCACCCGCTTTTCATTCTTCCTGTCCGACAGTTCCCCGCCCAGGATGTACTCCACTTCATTTTTAAAAAAGCTGTCCTGGTTCACCATGTAGTTTTTATTGTTGAAATGACTCAGCACATATCGGTTGATCAAATAAGCATCAGTTCCCGACCGGAACGCCTTCTCCACTTCACTGCTCCTATCGGCGATCTCTTCTGCCAGCACCGTCAGTTTCTTCTTCGGCACCTGGGCGGACGGCAGGGAAACGATGGTAGGTCCGTGCTTTAGGATCCTGGTCTCTTTCTCATTCTTCCGGCTCTGTTCTTTGCTCTGAAATCGTTCTATTACCCCCTGAACCTCTGCATATTTCATGTATTCCAGGATCTGTTCCCTGATCAGCTGCGGATCCGCCACCGAAAAACTGCTGCCTGAAACCTTGAGTCGGCTTACCTTCACATCTTCCATGTGGGCAAAGGTGGTGTTGGCATAATCTCTCGCCTTTTTCGTCAGCTCTTCATCGCTGCCCTTTAGTAAAAACAATCCGTACTGCTTCTGAACTTCATAGTCAAACTCAGAGAGGATCGAATCTCCTGCCAGACTGAGAACTGCATCTGCTTTGCTGCTGGCCACCTCCTCTCTGACGCCGTACACCAGCGCCAAGGTTATGGAAACCAATGTGGCCAGGATAAGCGTCAAAAATACGGCGCTGCTTCCCTTTTTGTTATTCATCCTTAACCCCTTTTACTAAATTGCAATACCTGACGTACTTTGGACCGTCCGTCGCATAGCAGCTTCCCTTCAGTTGGCATCTGCCTAAGGCGCTGAGGATTCCTCGGTGCACCATGGAAAGCTCTTTCTCGCCTGTCACTTTTCCTCCCGTCAAGCTTTTACTGCTGGAAAGGCTCCCTTCAAAGTCTACAGTCTGAAAATAGGTGGTCTTCTCCGTCAGGAGCCCTGCCTCCTGTCGCAGCGCCCGGTGCATCCTGCTTTGCTCCGTCATCTGGCTGTAGAAAAACATGATGATGAGCACCACCGTAATGGTCACCAGAATGATGATGGGCAAAACAAGAGATGCTTCCAGGATGTAGCTGCCTCTTTTGCTGTTTTTGACAGCAGCCGGCTCCATCGCGTCCGGCACATTACGCCTTACCATCAGTTGAACCCGCTGAGCCCGTCGAATGTTTTGTTGACGAAATCGGTGATCTCCGTTTTGAAAATCAGCCCTAGCGCTACTGCAAGCGCGATCAGCAGCGCCACTTGCACCAGCTCCATCCCGGCCCTTGATTTTACCCTGATTCGAAGCCTGCTGCCTCTACTTTTTTCTTTGTTTTTCATGTTCCTTACCCCTTTCTTCCTTGTTCATTTGTCCGCTTTTCTTCTTATGCTTTTTTTATAATATAGGAAATATCGAATGCGTGGCATTTCCTATATTTCAACAAAATCTACAATTTTCAAGTGAGCGCTGTGCGCGAATAACTCACCGAAGGTGATTTTGTTCTTTTATCGCCTGCGCTCGCTCCTGCCGATCATCTAAAGCCTTTACTAAAGCTCCAGCAGTGTGGGCGCTACGGTGATAACTATCAATACCATGAGAAAGATCATCAACGGCAGCGTCATCTTGGTTTCCGCCAGCCGCCCTCGTTCCTCACAGCTTTTCTTCCGGTTGAGCCAGAGGATCTCGCTTTCCCGCTGTAGCTTTTCCGTGAGGGCCACGCCTTTGCTGATATTGTCATTTATGATGTTGGAAATCCGCATCAGCTCCTTGCTGCCGCTTTTCTTGGCAAATTCCCTGAACCCCCTGTGCAGCGGGCTGTTGGCCGTCTTCACCGAAAGATATAATTCCTTCATATTGCTGTAAAAGTAATCGTCGCTGCCTTTAAAGGCTATGCTTTCCTTGATGGCTCTTTCGAATGCGCTGTTGAGCACCAGCCCCGCGTTGAGCAGCAGGACAAGCCTGTTTACAAACTCCGGCAGCTGCCGCAGGATGGATTCCTGCTGCGCCTTGCGTTCCTTGTCGATGGCGGCAAATCTGTTCTTGTAGACCACCGCCATCAACAGGACCGCGGATATAATAATCAGGAGTCCGTTGTTTTCGCGCTCCACCTGCCAGCTGATGGTTTCACCGTCTTCAAGAGTTTGTGGCAAAAGGACCTTCTTCAAGGTGCTATCATCGTTAAAGCTGCTGACTACGGAGCGCATCTCGTATTCCAACCGTTCCCGCTCCGTCATGGCGGATGGCTGTTCCTGTTGTTCCTCTTCTTCGGATTTTTCTCCGTAAGGCTCCAGAGATACATTGATTTTTTTTTCAAATTCCTCTCCCTCTCCTGTCACTTTCGCTCTCAGCGTTATATGTCCAAGGTCCGACCCTGCGTCAGGTCTTATCATGTAAAGCTTCCCTTCTGATTCGGTGATGCTGACCTGGCTGCCTTGAAAGGACATGATCAGATCGGCTGCCAGCAGGATCACCGCCACCAGCGCGATCATCAGAAGATTTCTGTATGTTTTTTTTCGAATTTCCTCCATCGTCTTTTCTTTCATCTTCCTGTCCCCTCCCTCTCAGGCTCTTTCATAATTCAATATCGGACAGCTTTTCCATCAGATACATGCCGTATACCATGGCGCCCAATGCCGCCGTCATGATGATCCTGCCGCCTACCGTTTCATAGAGCGGTGCGATGTAGGAATAGGAAAACAGGTTCATCATCAGCAGCATCAGCAGCGGCATGAGGGAGATCAGTCTTCCTTCCGTTTTCTTCTGCGCCGTGATAGCCTTGATCTCCCGCTGGATATTCATCTTATCAACGATGACCTCAGAACTGTTTAGGATGATTTTTTCTAAATTCCCGCCCATATTCCGGCAGGTAACGTACACCTGCACGAAATTATTGATATCTTCATTTTTACTTCTAAAGGCAAAATCAGTAAGTAATGGTTTGTCGCTCTCTTTATTTTCTAAAATGTTGATGCGCATATAGCGCAGCTCTTTCATGATGGGCTCCTTATCCTCATATATCAGAGAAAGGTGCTCCCCCGCTTCCAGCAAAGCCTCTTCCATCTGCCTTCCAGATGCGATGGACGCTGATAACGAATCGAGCAAATCCTTGAACTGGAGGTTCAAAGCCTGCATCCTTTTGTCTGCCAGGTGCTTCTTGACAAAGGGGAGAAAAAAGCAAACCGACGATCCCAATACCGCCGATAAAAGGATGCTGTGATAGAATAAATAAGTTGCGATGAAGATACCTGTATACCCTGCCAAATAGAAAATCCATCTCTGTTTATCTGACATCTCGTAAACTGAATAATCCTTGATCATATCCATGGTTAGCCTCCCAAATCGTGATCCGGGTCACAGCCGGCAGCCCGAAAGCTCCAGCTTTTCCCTGTGGATCAGTTCTTTCTTTATTTCCTTATCGCCGTGCCGAAACAGACTGTTGAGCTGGATGATCCCATCCTCCATCCCCTTCAGCTCTGCGATCTCCATGACCTTCCTGCTGCCATCCTTCATCCTGCTCATGTGGATCATGATGTCGATCCCTTCGGTGATTTGACTTCTGATGGCCTCCACCGGAAAGTCCGCCGCCTGCAAAAACATGGCCTCAAGCCGTTTCAGCATGCCCTCTATACTGTTGGCGTGCCCTGTACTCAAGCTGCCGTCATGCCCGGTATTCATGGCTTGCACCATGTCCATCACCTCCTTTCCTCTCACCTCGCCAACGATGATGCGGTCAGGTCTCATACGAAGGCTGGCCTTCACCAAATGCGCCATATCTACCTCACCCTTTCCCTGGACGTTGGCATTCCTACATTCCAGTCTTACTATATTTTCCACCTGCTCGATTTGGAGTTCAGCGGAATCTTCTATCACGACTACTCTTTCTTTACAGGGGATATATTGGGATAGCACATTGAGCATGGTGGTTTTCCCGGATGAAGTTCCTCCGCATATAAAGCAGTTGTAGCCAGCCTTCACAAGTGTTTCCAGAAATCGGGAAGCCTCCCGGCTCACCGTTCCCTTTGCGATCATATCCTCCATATCCATCACCTTTTCCGGAAATTTTCGGATGGTGAGTATGGGACCGTTTAATGCAATATTCTTATACACCGCGTGGACGCGGGAGCCATCTGACAAGCGGGCATCCACGATTGGATTCAATTCGTTGATCTCACGATGCACCCTGGAAGCGATCCTCCTGATCAACTCCTCCAACTCCTCCGTCGTATCGAAGGACAGGGGCAGTCGCTGTAGCTTTCCCTTTCGTTCAACGAAGATGTCGTCCTTGCCGTTGACCATGATCTCAGAGATTTCACGGTCTTCTATATATGGCTGCAGGATGTCCATCTCTTTTCTAAGGGAAAGGAACAGGCGGTCGATCAGCCTCTTGTTGGCTGCGTGCCCGCAGGTGTGGGCTTTTTCCAGGGAAAAGACATAGTCTTCTATCTTCTCCAGGGCTACCGCATCGTCGATCTTCTCTCTCGCGTCTGTCAGAATGAGACGGATCTCGTTCATGTAGCTTCTGATTTCTTCGCCGGTATAGGGAAAGTCGTCTTCCAGCGTTTTCAAGTTTTTTAAATGTTTTTCCATGTTTCCCATTATTTTCCTTTCATCCATATAATAAAACACCTGCAAAGCTCTTGCAAGTGTTTTCGTTCGACAAATTTCGACAAAATTCGACAATCCGTCTTCTGCCGCTATTCTACATCATCTCTTCAGCAGTTTCCCCTATAGACGTAATTCAGATGCTCTCCCGCCACCTCTGCCAGCTCATGGATCCGGTCAACAGGCGTAGGCGGCCGGTCCGTCATCCTGTACTGAGGAAAAAATCGGGAAAGGTGCAGGGGGATATTCCGGTCAACGGCTGCCAGCCAGCGGGAAAGCGCTTCGATTTCTTCACGGCTGTCATTTTCTCCGGGTATCAGCAGCGTAGTCACCTCAAGATGACAGGCCTCCGCCGCCAGGACGATATTCCGCTTGACACATTCCAGATCGCCGCCCAGACGACCATACCACTCCTGAGAAAAGCCTTTCAAATCAATGTTGGCTGCATCTATCAAAGGCAGCAGCTGCCGCCAATAGGATCCATTCACGGTCCCGTTGGTCACAAGCACATTCAGCAATCCCTGCCTGCGAACCATCTCTGCCGCGTCCAACACAAATTCATAGCCCACCAGCGGTTCGTTGTAGGTGTAAGCAATCCCCAGATTGCCTCTGTCCTCCAGTTCTTTGGCCCTCTCCGCCAGTTCCTCAGGGGAAAGGACGACCTGCCGACGATCCAAAGGCTCTTCCCCTTCCCTTCCTGCCATGGAGATGCTATGGTTCTGGCAAAATGGACACCTGAGATTGCAGCCGAAGCTGCCCACCGACAATATCATGCTGCCGGAATGAAATCTCCGAAGCGGTTTCTTTTCTATGGGGTCCAGCGCCAGAGCCGTCACCTTACCGTAATTGAGCGAGCGGACCTTATCCTGCTTTCCGATGCGGGCGCCGCAAAACCCTATCTCCCCTTCTTCCAGCCTGCAATGGTGGAAGCACAGTTGACAGATGGTCTTCATCGGTGACGCACCACCTCAAAACGCTCCAGGCTGTAGGCTTCTTCAGCTCCGATGCCGCCTTTCTGCCGGGCAATATCTATCTGCTGCTGTACCGTATCGATGCCGTCAAGGTCCGGCAATAAAAGTCCGCGCCTGTGTCCGCAGGAAACGATGACGCCATACCGCCTAACATCCAGCTGCTCCGGCCCGTCGATGGCTTCCGGCGCACCCAGTACGTCCACCTTGTATTCCAGACTGCCAAGTTCAGACGCTGTCACCGCCGGAAATCTGGGATCCTCCGCCCCCGCAAAGACCGCATTCCGCACTATCTCATCTGCCACGGACGCTGTGACAGGCTCGGTTGTCCCGATGCATCCTCGCAGCTGTCCATGCTCATGTAACGATACGAAGACACCTGCCGCCTGCTGTCTCAGCTCCTCCGGAAGATCGCTTGGCAGCTCCTTCAGCCTTTTGCCGCTGCCGACATAGGTCTCCAGGGAAAGGCGTGCCAGCTGCACCCAAGGGTCTTCCTGTTCCTTCGTCTCCCGGAGCCGTTCCTGCTCAAGCGCTTCATATCGGTCTGCAAAACAGCGGCCCTCGTCTTTTCCTGCCACCTCAAATACGGCTACGCCGTAGCCGACACCAAAGGTCCCTTCGTAGCTGAGAAGCTCCGGGCTGACGGCCAGCCCGTCCAAAGCGCCTGCCATCACCTGAAAGGCTTTCAGCCCGCATTCGGCTGCCCGCTGGCAGAAGTCCGCATCAAAAGTTAAGAAGCTCAGAAAGTCGCCCTTTCCCATGGCCTCCGTGACCTGCACGTCAAACTCCGGACCCTCCGGTGCAAGCCCGTAAGGCCCGTCCTCCTTCAGCTTGTGAGATAGATCGCCGCTGGCGACGATGGCTATACGCTTTCCATCAGCCTCTGCCGCAGCTTTGATGCATCTGCCTAGCTCGTAGTGCTCCAGTGGAGAAAGCCCTGAAAGACCGCACCTTATGATGGGACAGCTCAGCCCTGCCTTTTCCATAAAGTATAGCAGGATGAACGTCCCATGATCCAGAGAGGCCTCGCGCTCTCCCATGGTGCCTGCCGGAAGCCCTGCCCTTTCCACCTGGGAAATGATCCTCTCCCGCAGCACCGTATCATACCGAACTTCCAGCTTCAGCCTCGGCACGCCAAAGGACGCCATGTCCCCCGACGCCCCTTCCCCCGGAGAGATGTGAAAATAGTCGGCATACAGGATCGTATGTGGAGACAGGATCACCACCGCATCCGGCTCCCAGGATGCCAGCCGCTTCATGGCCGCATAATACGTCCCGCTGGTTTTACTGATTTCTCTTTCGCGGCCGCCGCCAACCTCCGGTAAAATAATGGGCGGATGAGGAACGATCACCGCACCTACGATTGCCATATCCATCACTCCTTTCACAAATCTTCAGACTCCTATTGTTCTATCTTCTTTAAACACTTTTTCACGACTATATATCCCAGTGTCATGTCAACTGCATACAGCCCCAGATAAATTCCGGTGACCAGCTTCGCATGCTTTTGATAGTTCCAGTCCGTAAAAAAGCCTTTCTTCTTG
>JAUNBU010000015.1 GCA_030526925.1 Bacillota bacterium
GCGATAGTGCATGCGGTTCCGGCACAACCACCGATATAGGCGGCACGCGCACCGTAAATGGCAGCTGATCCGCCGTGGGCACGTCTTGTCCCGAACTCCATTACAGGTCTGCCTGCCGCAGCCCGAACGATCCGGCTGGCTTTGGTAGCGATCAGGCTCTGATGATTGACCAACAGCAGGATCATGGTTTCCACAAACTGAGCCTGCATTACCGGTCCCCTTACTGTGATCAATGGCTCACCGGGGAAGATCGGAGTTCCTTCGGGAACAGCCCATACATCACAGGTGAACTTAAATTCCGACAGATATTCCAGAAACCTCTCATCAAATATCTGCTTGCTTCTCAAATATGCAATATCTTCCTCTGTAAATTCCAACCCTTTTAAGTACTCGATTACCTGCTCCAGCCCTGCCATGATAGCGTATCCGCCGCCATCGGGTATCTTCCTGAAAAACATGTCGAAGTATGCGATGTCGTCCTTCATGTCGGTGCAGAAATACCCGTTGGCCATGGTAATCTCATAAAAGTCAGTCAGCATCGTCAGGTTCAATTTCTCTATCATTTGGTTGTTCCTCCATCTTGCCTTTCTCTGTAATTACAATACAGGATGAGACGATCACGATTGCGCCTCCCACCAGCTGCAGCATCCCGATGGTTTCTCCAAGAAAAACCCACCCGAAAATCGTTGCTGTCACCGGCAGGAAGTTGGAAAACATTGCTGAAATAGTCGGTCCCAGAACTCTCAGCCCCCTCACCAGAATCAGAAAACCCATTCCCGCGCTTCCCAGTCCGAGATATATTATACCACCAATTACCTTCGGTGTAAAAGCATCAATCGGCGGCATGGTATGTAAAGCATAAGGCATGACCAGCAATACGGTGCAAAAAAGCTGGTTGAATGCCATGGATGGCCCCGTATAATGCTTATGGACTTCAGCCGTTATGAAATTGTAGGCATTCCATGACAATACGGCGCCGAAAGCCAGCAGGTATCCTATCAGCCTTCCCTGCAGCAGCTCTCGGAAGTCGGCGCCAATGACCACGCTGACACCTGCAATACACATGAGCACTCCGATAACCATCTTATAATTCATTTTCCTCTTATACAGCAACCTATCGATGATCATGGATACTGCGGGAACAAACGCTAATATTATGGTGATCAAAGACACAGGAATATAGCTCATGGCTGTATACTCGCAGAAAAAATAGAGGATCTCACCTGTGATGGAACAAAGAATAAAAAACGGTATGTCTTTTTTCCGTACCAATGTTTTTCGGTCCAGTTTCATCTTTATGGCGAACACCAGCAGCATCCCGGTGGAATACTTCAAAAAAAGCAAATTCATAGGCTGCAAAATCTCCAGCGCCGCCTTAGCAAAAACATAGTCTAGTCCCCACAGGCATACGAGTCCGCACATCAACAGAAACGATACTTTTCTTTCATCCAAGCTTTCACCGCCCCTCCAGAACACGTTTCAAAAACTGTCCCGTATAAGAGTCTTCGTATTTGGCCACTTCTTCCGGGGTCCCTTCCACCACGATCTGACCGCCGCGGAAGCCGCCGTCCGGTCCCAGGTCGATGATATGGTCTGCCCGTTTGATAACGTCCAGATTGTGCTCGATGACCACCACCGTATTGCCGCCGTCCACCAGCTTGTCCAGCACCGCCAGCAGCTTGTCTACATCGGCAAAGTGGAGTCCGGTGGTAGGTTCGTCCAGGATGTAAAGGGTCTTGCCTGTGCTCTTCTTGGAAAGCTCCGACGCCAGCTTGATCCTCTGGGCTTCTCCTCCCGAAAGCTGGGTGCTGGGTTGTCCCAGCTTGATGTATCCAAGTCCCACTTCTTCCAAAGTCTGCAGCTGCCGCGAGATGTTGGGGATGTGCTGGAAAAACTCCAGCGCTTCGCTGATGTTCATATCAAGCACGTCGAAGATGCTCTTTCCCTTGTACTTGACCTCCAAAGTCTCCCTGTTATACCGTCTGCCTTTGCAAACTTCACAAGGCACGTAAACGTCCGGCAGAAAGTGCATCTCGATCTTGATGATGCCGTCACCGCTGCAAGCTTCACAGCGTCCGCCCTTTACATTAAAACTGAACCTGCCCTTGCCATAGCCTCGCAGCTTGGCTTCCGGCAGCTGGGCGAACAGATCACGAATGTGAGTGAACACTCCCGTATAGGTGGCAGGGTTGGAGCGTGGCGTCCTGCCGATGGGCGCCTGGTTGATGTCGATGATCTTGTCGATATGCTGCAGCCCTTTGATTTTCTTGTGCTGTCCCGGCTTGTCCTTGCTGCGATACATTTCGGCTGCCACCGCTTTGTAAAGGATCTCGTTGATCAGACTGCTCTTGCCGGAGCCGGATACACCGGTAACGCAGACCATCTTGCCCAGCGGGATCTTTACATCGATATCCTTTAAATTGTTTTCCGCAGCGCCTACGATCTCCAGCTTCTTGCCGTTGCCTTTTCGCCGCTTTGACGGCACTTCGATCTTCCGCACTCCGCTCAGGTACTGGCCCGTGATGGATTCCTTGCAGTTTTTGATATCCTCCACATTGCCCTGTACCACCAACTCTCCGCCGTGGATGCCGGCTTCCGGTCCGATGTCCACAATGTGATCCGCAGCGTACATGGTGTCTTCGTCGTGCTCCACCACAATAAGGGTGTTGCCGATGTCCGTCAGATGACGCAGGGCTTCCAGCAGCTTTTCATTGTCCTTCTGATGCAGACCGATGCTGGGCTCGTCCAGGATGTAAAGAACTCCCACCAGACCGGAACCGATCTGTGTCGCCAGGCGTATACGCTGAGATTCCCCTCCCGAAAGGGATGCGGACGCACGTGAAAGCGTCAGGTAATCCAGCCCCACGTTGGCGAGGAAGGTGAGCCGCCCTTTGATCTCCTTGATGATCTCCTCGGCGATGGTCCTGTGGGTTTCGGAAAGCTCCAGCCCTTCTACGAACTCGATGGCTTCCACCACCGACATATCGCAAAACTCCATGATGTTCTTGCCGCCTACGGTGACTGCCAGCAGCTCCGGCTTCAGCTTGTTGCCGTGGCATTCCGGACAGGTTGCAACGCTCATGTACTTTTCCATCTTTTCCTTGATCCATTCGGATCTGGTTTCTCGATACCGCCTCTCCAGGTTGTTGATAACGCCTTCGAAGGTGTGACTCCTGTGCTGTACGGTTCCGTTGCGGCTGGTGTAAACGTACTCCAGCTTTTCCTCGCCTGTACCGTAAAGGAGTATATTCTTGAACTTCTTTGGCAGCTTCTTATACGGCGTATCCAGGTCCACATCGTATTTATCAGCCAGCGCCCGGATCACCTGCCAGTAGTAGCTGGTGTATTCCATGGTGGCGAAGATATTGCTGAGGCATCGTTCGTTGATGCTCTTATCCTGTTCCGGAATGATCAGATCCGGGTCGATGCTCTGGATGAAGCCCAGTCCGTTACATTCAGGGCAGGCACCCAGCGGGTTGTTAAAGGAAAACATCCGCGGCTCCAGCTCTTCAATGCTGATGCCATGCTCCGGGCATGCCAGGCTGGTGCTGAAGGTCTTCTCCGTCTCCTGTCCGTCTTTATTGATGATCACCTGGACCAGCCCGTCTCCGTGGCTGATGGCCAGCTCGCAGGCTTCCGACAGCCTGCTCTGGGCGTCGCTCTTGACCTTGATCCTGTCCACCACGATTTCGATAGTGTGTTTAAAGGTCTTTTCCAGCTTGATCTCGTCTTCTCCCAGGATCTTGATTTCTCCGTCCACTCTGGCTCGTGTAAAGCCTTCCTTCTGGATACGCTCCAGGATTTTCTCGTGCTGTCCTTTTCTCCGGCGGATCACCGGCGCCAAAACCGTCAGCCGTGTATCTTCACCTTCGTCCATCAGCAGCTCTACGATCTGGTC
Organism: Bacillota bacterium; assembly: GCA_030526925.1. Taxonomy (GTDB): domain Bacteria; phylum Bacillota; class Clostridia; order Peptostreptococcales; family Anaerovoracaceae; genus Lentihominibacter. Next base: position 3,899 of record JAUNBU010000015.1, read on the forward strand.
TATGGACTGACTGGAAATTTCTCTGCCGCAGACCGGACAATGTGGGATGCCGATCCTGGCGTACATCAGTCTCAAATAGTCGTAGATCTCCGTTACGGTCCCTACCGTGGACCGAGGGTTCTTGTTGGTCGTCTTCTGGTCGATGGATATTGCCGGGGAAAGGCCTTCGATATAGTCTACGTTGGGCTTTTCCATCTGCCCTAGGAACTGCCTGGCGTAGGAAGAGAGACTTTCCATGTACTTTCTCTGCCCCTCCGCATATATGGTATCGAATGCCAGGGAACTTTTCCCCGATCCTGAAAGACCGGTCAATACCACCAGCTGGTCCCTTGGTATGGTTACGTCGATGCTCTTTAGATTGTTCTCTTTAGCTCCTTTGATTACAATGTCTTTCGCCATTCTGTCTTTTCCTCCTATAGCCGGGCCTTATATTCAAACACCAGGTCACGCAGCTCTGCCGCTCGTTCGAACTGCAGATCGGCTGCCGCCTGCTTCATTTCCTTTTCCAGTTTGCCCACATAATCCGTGAGCTCCTTCTTGGTAAGCTCCAGCGGGCTCTTGCCCTTGTAGTACTCTGCCGTTTCTTCCGCCACCTTGGTGGCTTCTATGACGCTCCTGACCGCCTTCTGTACCGACTGCGGCGTGATGCCGTTGGCTTCGTTGTAGTCGCTCTGGATCTTACGTCGTCGTTCCGTTTCCTCCATTGCCACCTTCATGGCGGGGCTGATGCCGTCGCAGTACATGATGACCTTGCTGTCCACGTTTCGCGCAGCTCTGCCGATGGTCTGGATCAGGGATGTTTCCGTTCTCAGGAAGCCTTGCTTGTCTGCATCCAGGATCGCCACCAGGGAGACCTCCGGAATGTCCAGGCCTTCTCGCAGCAGGTTGATGCCTACCAGCACGTCGAAAACGCCCAATCGCAGGTCCCGCAGGATCTCCATGCGTTCCAGGGTATCGATTTCCGAATGTAGATAGCGGACCTTGATGCCCACGTTCTTCAGATAATCGGTAAGGCTCTCCGCCATCTTCTTCGTCAGGGTAGTAACCAGCACCCGCTCCTGCCGTGCCGTCACCTTGTTGATCTCTCCGATCAGATGGTCCATCTGACCCTCCGTGCTGTGGGTCTCGATGACAGGATCGAGCAGCCCTGTCGGTCTGATGATCTGCTCTGCGGAAACGCCGCCGCTCTGCTCTCTTTCGTATTCCGCCGGCGTAGCGCTGACGTACATGATCTGGTTTACCAGCTGGTTGAATTCTTCAAATTTCAGCGGACGGTTGTCCAGCGCCGACGGCAGACGGAATCCGTAGTCCACCAGGGACTGCTTTCTGGAGCGGTCTCCCGCGTACATGGCTCTCAACTGAGGCAGCATTACATGGGATTCGTCTATGATTATAAGGAAATCGTCGGGGATGTAGTCGATAAGGGTGTAGGGTCGCGACCCCGCCTCCAGGCCTGTGATATGGCGGGAATAGTTCTCGATGCCTTTACAGGTCCCCACCTCCCGAAGCATTTCAATGTCATACCTGGTCCGCTGTTCTATGCGTTGTGCTTCTATCAGCTTGCCTCGGTCCTGGAACCACTTTATCCGTTCCGTCAGTTCCTCGGTTATGGTCTCAATGGCGTGCTCTATGTTTTCCTTGCTGGTAACGTAGTGAGACGCCGGATAGATTGCTACGTGGTTTCGCAGCCCTACGATCTCTCCGGTCACCGGATTGATTTCCTTGATGGTCTCGATCTCATCGCCGAACAGCTCGATCCTGACGGCGTTTTCCGCCCCCGCCGGGTAAATGTCGATGGTGTCTCCTCTGACGCGGAAATTGCCTCGCTCCATTGCCATATCGTTTCTGGTATACTGGATATCCACCAGCTTGCGCAATACCTCCTGTCGGTCACGTTCCATGCCGGGGCGCAGGGAAATCACCTGATTTTCGTAGTCGATAGGGCTTCCCAGTCCATAGATGCAGGACACGCTGGCGACGATGATCACGTCTCTTCTTTCGGAAAGGGCTGCTGTCGCCGAGTGGCGCAGCTTCTCGATCTCGTCGTTGATGTCTGAATCCTTTTCAATATAGGTGTCCGTTGACGGTACATAGGCCTCCGGTTGGTAGTAGTCGTAGTAACTGACAAAATACTCTACTGCATTGTCAGGGAAAAACTCCTTGAATTCCCCGTGAAGCTGTGCCGCCAGTGTCTTGTTGTGGGAAATCACCAGTGTAGGTTTTTGTACTCTCTCTATGATATTTGCCATGGTAAAGGTTTTGCCGGAGCCGGTGACGCCCATCAGCGTCTGCGCCCGCTTCCCTTCCAATATCCCGTTTACCAGCTTATCGACTGCCTGGGGCTGATCCCCCATCAGCTTGTAGTCCGATACGACTTTAAAGTCAGGCATGGTGTGGTTCCTTTCTGAAAAAACATATATACGGCGAAGTCGGTATCAATCACAGCGGCATTATAACATGCAAGCTTGCGCAGCATGTTTCAATGAACGCTTCTTTGCGGCGAAGCCGGTATCCATCATAGCGTTCATTATACCATATGCAGACACCCACTGTAAACAGGTGTTCGTGTTTTTGCAGATTTTTCATGGGTTTTCATGCCTGGCTTTTTTGCTGTACTTTACCCAGCTAATATGATATACTAATTTTGTGCTTTTTGCCTTCGGGCGGCACAAGGAAAGGAGGTCTTATATGCTGAAAATGTTAAGACAACAACGAAAAGACATCAGAAAAACTGTGAAAAAGGCGGTCAAAGAGGAAGTGAAGAATACGGTAAAGGCAGCACGGGCTCACGACTTTCTGGAAAACAGCTCAAAATTCCTTGCAGAAAACGATCACATAGATACGGATTTATATATAAAAAACAATGTAAAAAGAGGTCTTAGAAATTCCAACGGAACAGGCGTCGTGGTAGGGCTCACCAAGATAGGCGAGGTGGTAGGCTACGATGTGGATGCTTCCGGCAACAAAATCCCTTTAGAGGGTAAGCTTTATTACAGAGGATACAGCATCGAAGATATCGTAAACAGCTGTATCCGCGAGAACCGGTTCGGCTTTGAGGAAGTTACCTTCCTCTTGATTTTCGGTGCGCTGCCAAGCAAGTCTGAGCTGACGGCTTTCAAAAAATTGCTGAGCGCCAAGCGGGAGCTGCCCGACGGCTTTGCACGGGATATGATCCTGACGGCACCATCCAACAACATCATGAACAAGTTGGCCAGAAGCGTTCTGGCGCTGTACTGCTACGATGATAACCCGGACGACATCTCCATCGCCAACGTGCTGCGTCAGTCGGTGGACCTGATCGGCTATTTCCCTGCCATCATCTCCTACGCCTATCAGGCCAAGAGTTCCTTTTACGACAAGATGAGCCTTCACCTGCATAACCCTATTCCTGAGCTTTCCACATCGGAAAACATCCTGCGGATGATCCGTCCTACGGGAGAATATACAGAGCTGGAAGCCAGGCTTCTTGACGTTTCCATGATACTCCATGCAGAGCACGGCGGCGGTAACAATTCTTCATTTACCACCCATCTGGTTTCCTCTACGGGAACCGACACCTATTCCGCTATATCCGCTGCAGTAGGCTCTCTCAAGGGTCCTAAGCACGGCGGCGCCAATATCGCCGTGATCAATATGATGGAAAACATCAAAAAAAATGTACCTGACTTTAACAACAGAGGCAAGCTGGACGACTACCTGGTAAAGATACTGAGAAAAGAAGCCAACGACAGGACCGGTCTCATCTACGGAATGGGACATGCCATCTACACCCTGTCTGATCCGCGTGCCAAGGTGCTCAAGTCCATGGCCAAGAAGCTGGCGGAAAGCAAGGATCTGGTGGACAGCTTCCTGCTGTGCGACTACATAGAGAAGCGGGTACCGCAGCTTTATGCCGAGGTCAACGGCGTGGAAAAGCCTATGCCTGCCAACGTGGATCTGTATTCCGGCTTCGTATACGATGCTCTGGACATCCCGACAACCATAGCTACCCCGCTGTTTGCAACGGCACGTCTGTCCGGCTGGTGCGCTCACAGACTGGAGGAGCTGATCGCCGGCGGCAAGCTGATGAGACCTGCTTACAATTCGGTGCAGGAGCCGCTGGAATACGTATCCTTGGAAAAGCGCCCTACCGTGCTGCCCGTAAGGGACAGCAAATAGTCTGACTCTGCAGACCCGCAGATCCATCGATATTTTTACAAGAAACCAAAAGCACCCTTTGATGTTTTCGAGAATCATGTTCTCCATCAAGGGTGCTTTTTTGATATATCCCTTATCTCCACTCCGAGCTCTCCACCCGAGCATTTTCATCTGTTATTGTTCCGTCACTGTCACATTGGAAAGTCCAAGTCCGCCTATACTTCCCGCTGCGTGATCCTGCACCTCCGTGGTCCCGGCTGCCAGTCCTCCGAATACATCACGGTACTGGGCTTCCGTGAAGTTTTGCAATCTTCCGTTTTCCAGCTCAAGCCGGATCCCTTCGTTGGCTGCATCATATATCATAGTAGTTCCGCCCGGAAATTCCTCGTCCCTGTACTGTTCTAGGGCTGTTTCCAGCGCAGTGGCTATATCCTTCACCGCCGACGTCAGTATGGTATCCGACATCTGGCTTTTATCCGTTTCAAAGGCTATCACCTCTCTGTCCGTCAACTCTGCCGCTTCGATGACAGGCTGTTCCAATTGGCTGCCGCATGCGAAGATCACTTCCGTGCCGCCCTCGTACCATCCCGTCGCCAGTTCCAGCCGCTGATTTCTATCCTCCGAGCTGCCACAGTAATGGTAGTTGACGCTCACTTGAACACCGTCCTCTTGAGATGCTGCCTCTGCACCCTGAAGGAATCCGTACCCGTAATCTATGATGTTGGATTCCTTGGCATCGCCCATGAAGCCTAATTGGGTATAACCTTCCTTGACCGCTCCGTAACCTGCCAGATATCCTGCCTGCTCCGAGGAAAATAAAATCGCCAACGTATTATCGCTGATTTTCGTTTCTCCCGAATCTGCATCCATCGGTTCTCCATCGATCAAAATGAACTTCACATCCTCGTATTGGGACTGGACCTGATACACCACATCCTCAAAAGCGGTTCCGTCTGCAATGATCACCTTGGCGCCTCTGGAAACCGCCGTATCTATAGTCTCCCTGTAAGCATCCTCCGATGCCTCTGCCGCTTTATAGTATTTATGTGACACGCCTTTTGATGCGCCGAATTCGCTGATGGCCGTCCATGCCACCTGACTGTATCCACCATCCATGATCATCCCGGCATCGGTAACCATGGCGATCTCATAGTCTATTTGTTCTTCCGGCTGTTCCTCTTCCGGAGATCCGCATCCGAAAAGACCGAACATCATCACGGCGGACAGAAAAATAGTAATAAATTTCTTCATTGGATTCCCTCCTAATTTCTTTCCTAATACAGCTCTTCTCTTCTGTGCTTCAAAAGGGGCAGCTGTTGCCTGATCGCTTCCACATACTCCAGATCGATGTCTCCGTACAGGATCGCTTCCTTCTCGTCTCCGTGAGCTATAAATTCTCCCCACGGATTGGCAATACAGGAATTGCCGTATGCCACATAGACGCCCTTCTCATCGCGGGCAGGAGCATTGGCTGCGAAATACACCTGGTTATCCAGGGCTCTCGCCCTCATGGTCAGATCCCAATGGGCGGGACCTGTAGTCATATTAAAAGCCGCAGGAAGCACGATCAGCTTGGCTCCTGCCAGCGCCATCTTCCTAAACCACTCCGGGAAACGGACATCGTAGCAGATAGCCACTCCCACCTTGCAAAACTCCGTATCTATGACCGTCATCTCATCCCCTGCCGTCAGCGTGTCCGACTCCATGAACCGGATGCCACCTTCTACATCTATGTCAAAGAGATGCACCTTTCTGTGCTTTCCGATGATCTTCCCCTTCCTGTCAAAGCAGAAGGAAGTGTTGTATACCTTGTCCCCGTCCAGCTCGGAAATGGAGCCGCCGATGAGATAGACGCCGGTCTCTGCTGCCAGCCGGGAAAGAAATTCCACCGTGGCTCCGTCCTCCGGCTCGGCATACTCCCGGAAGTAATCGTTAGAATATGGACAGTTCCACATTTCGGGAAGAGAAATGAGTTCCGCTCCCTGTTCTGCGGCTTCCTTGACATGCCGCTCAGCATTTGCCATACTTTCTTTCTTATCAAGCGAACCTTCGATCTGGCACAATCCTATTTTAAACATTCCGCGCCTCCTCTTCTCTGATTATATCGACAAACCTCTTAGTGATCCTTGCCGTAAGCCCCCAGATCACTCTCTCTCCTATCTCGTAAACCGGCACGGATGCCCTGCCTTTTCTCCAGTTGTATGGCTTGCCGCCCGTCACCTTCTGATATGGAAAGTCCTCCGGGATCCGAGGCACTACCTCCGTCTCGTACACCTCCGGAGAATGCTCCAGTAACCGGCTGAGGGGAATCAAAAATGTCTCTTCAACCTCGTCCGGATTGCATTTTCCATCGTCCAGCGCCGATGCCTCTACCACGCCCAGATAACAGTACATGGCGAAGTTGCTGTATGTGTAAAGGGTATCCAGCCTGCTGAGTATTCTGATATGCTCCGGTCTTACGCCGATCTCTTCCCAGGTTTCCCTGAGAGCACATTCCTCCGCTGTTTCCCCCGGTTCCATCTCTCCTCCCGGGAAGCAGATCTCACCCGGCTGCCGTATCATGTGCCTGGCTCTCACCTCATAGAGGATGTGCAGCTTTCCCTGCTTTTCTACCAAGGGCACCAGTACGGAAAAGAATTTGAACCCGCCTTCCGTACCCGGCGGTCTGTCCTTAAATACTTCTTCAATGTCCCTGATGCTCAAGTCTCTTCTTGATTTCATTTTCTTTCCTCTGATATTTGATATTCATGTAGGATGCCAGCAAAATCAAGCCGATCCCCACATATGTATTCCACAGTATTGTTTCCCTTAAGAATATGACCGCCATGACCGGTGCGATAGCCGGCTTCAGGAAAAAGGCAAAGGAGCCTGTGGTCGCATCTGCCAGTTTGATTGCCATGAAATAAGAAAAGTATCCCAGCCCTGTGACGAATATCCCCACGTAAAGCACCAGCAGCAGGTTGTCACCGACGCCTGCCAAAACCGGTTTGCCGGTCACTACTATTATTATAAACAAAACAAGTGAACCTAGTATGAAGCTGATGCTTGTTTGTGCCATGATACCCATTTTCTGTACGCTCAATTTCCCTGCCACCGTATAGAGTCCGAAAAAGATGGCTGCCAGCAGCATGAATATCACACCTGCCACGGTGTTTCCTTCCTGCAGGTTCCACGGCTTTATCATAAATACCAGACCCACCATCGCAATGAGAAGTACGTATATCTTCTGTCTGGTCATTTTCTCTTCCGTGAGAAAATGAGCGAATACCATGGTAAACAATGGGTTTATGGATATGAGCACCGACGCGGTGGCCGCGTTGGAGGTCATGACGCCCAGCTGGAAAAAGACCATGCTGATAGGGATCCCCAGGGTCCCTACGCCTGCCAGAATCAAAAAATCCTTCCAGCTCAGCCTGATGTGGCTCCTTCTAAGCTCTGCAACAGCAAAGGGCAATAGCAGCAGTCCGCCTATGGCAAATCTGAGAAACGTCAGCTGAAATGGATCCAACTGGTTTCCTGCCGCCTTGCACGCCACCTCCATGGTGCCGAATAAAAATGCTGTCAATACTACGAAAAAATACGCCTTCTTCATGTCCTGTCCTGTCACTTCCGTTCCGCCGGGAACACATCATTCTAAAAACGACGGTGTTTTCACCGCCGTTTCATTATCTATATGGTTTGATTAGTTCAATATCTCGCATCCGTCAAAATTCACGCCTATCATTTCTTCTTTTTCTGCGCTTACGCTTACGACGAAGTCCAGATCGTATATCTTGGAAATTGCCTTCAGCCTGTCGATGAACTCCGGCAAATCTCCCAGAGAAACATCCGCATGCTTCAGGATGCTGTCGATAAAGATGGTCTCAATATCGTGATCCGAGCTGATGATCCCGTAGATAAAACCGATGTATTCATCGATGTTGGTAATGTGTTCAAAGTCCTCCATGCAGATGACCCTGATCCTGTGGCTCAGCTCGTACATCAGCCGATGGTTCTTATTGATAAAAATGATGCTGCCATTGCTGGTCTCGATGCTCTCGTTGGCCAGCTGCACCATCTGCCCTGTTTTCCCACTTCCTTTATGTCCAATCAGTAATCTCACCATAACAACGTCCTCCTCGATATGCTCATAAGCGCTTTTAATTATTTACAATTATACACTATGTGGTTATTTTGAGCAACAAAAATCAAGATATTGTTTTTTTACTCAAGAATTGTTTTTTTCTGTCGCAGCTGTCCGCAGGCGCCGTCTATATCTCCGCCCAGCTCCCGCCTGACGGTAGCAGGTATACCGCAGCTATTCAGTTCAGCGGCCATCTCTTCTGCCCGTTTCCTGCTGCTGCCTTCAAGTCCCGTTTCCTCTACCTTGTTGAGTGGTATCAGATTCACGTGGAACAGCATCCTGGAAAGCTTTTCCTTCATCAAAGCGACATCCTCGGGACCGTCGTTTTCTCCCCGTATCAGGGTATACTCAAAGGTGATACGCCTGCCTGTCCGCTCCGTATACCAGCCAGCTGTCTGCAGCAGCTCCTCCAGAGGATAGGCTCGGTTCACCGGCATGATCCTGCTTCTGCCTGCATCCTCCAGCCGGTGTAGGGAAATTGCCAGGTTCACCTGGGGGAAGTCTTCTGCAAACCGCTTCATGGCAGGGACGATCCCGCTGGTGGAAACGGTAATATTGCGGTAGCCGAGGTTCTTTCCATCCGGGTGATGCAACAGCTCCAGGAAGGTCTTCAGATTCTCGTAGTTATCAAAAGGCTCTCCCATGCCCATGACGACGATGTGGTTGATGCTTTCTCCCGTATGCCGCTCCGCCTCATAGACCTGGTCTGCCATCTCCCCTGCGGTCAGGTTCCGTACAAGTCCATCCAGCGCCGAGGCACAGAAGATGCAACCCATTCGGCAGCCCACCTGAGAGGAAACGCAGAGCGAATTGCCATAACGATACTTCATGAATACGCCTTCAACAGCGTTGCTGTCCTCCAGCCCAAACAAAAACTTCCTGGTGCCGTCATGCTCATCATGCTGCTCCGATGAAACCCGGACGCCGCCCACATAAGCCTTTTCCTTAAGCTTTTCCCGCAGCTTCAGAGAAAAGTCGGTCATCCTGTCAAAGTCCTTTTCCCCCTTGCCGTTGATCCACCGAAAAAGCTGTTTGCCGCGAAAGGTGGCTTCCCCCAGCTCCGCGGCAAACTCCTGTAGTTCTTCAATTGTAAGTCCCTGCAAATTTTTCTTCATCTTATCGCATTCTCTTCCATCCGTGATGCTCATCGCCCACGTGCTGACGCCAGTGGGGATGCTTCTGGTCCAGATAGGCTTCCAGGCAGATCCAGTCGTTCTGAGGATTCTCCGAAGATATCCCAGGATAAAACTGCTCCACGTATTCCTGTATCAGTAAGCGGGACAGCTTAGGCAGCCTGCCGCATCCGGACGGGTCATAGACGCCATCCTTCATGACCGTCTCCCCGTAGCCCTCCAGCAGATGGATGATATCCTCCGGATCCATACCGTATTTGATCGCCAGATATTCAAGATCACGACCCAGCACCACATACAGATCGAAAATCGCCGTATGATCCTTTACGTCACGTTTGGCGACGCGGCGCAGATACTCTATATCCGTACTCATGGTTTACACTCTTTCCTATACTCTCTCTACTCCCAGTCCTGTCTTGTGGCCGTTGAGATCAAAGGCCTCCAGTTCTGCCTTTTCCTCCATAGCTACCGCCAGGGTCTCCTTCATGATGTAGTCCTTATGAGCTTCCACGGCGGCGGATACGTCCTCGTCTGCTTCCAGGAATATCTTGATGTTGTCCATCATCTCGTAGTCGTGCTGCTTTCGCATCTGCTGCACCTTGGAGATCAGCTCTCTCGCCAGACCCTCCTTGGCAAGCTCCGGTGTGATGGTGGTGTCCAGGATGGTAAACACGTTGTTCTCCATGGCTACTGCAAAGCCTTCCTTGGCTGTGATCTTCACGTCCACCATTTCCTTGGTGATCTCCGTCTTCTCGCCGTTCAGCTCCAGCTCTATTTTACCGTCGGCTTCCAGCTTCGCCACCGTATCGGCAGCATCCGCCTGTGCCAGCGCTCCGCCAAAGGCTTTGATATTCTTGCCAAGAAGGGGTCCTGCCACCTTGAAGTTAGGCTTTAGCGTGTAGTTCATATATTCGTCCAGCTTGCTTTCGAAGACCACGTTTTTGATGTTCAGCTCTTCCATGATCAGCGGCGTCAGATCGCCTATCACCGATTGGTACTTGCCGTCTACTAAAATCTCATTTAGAGGCTGTCTTACCTTGATCCGTTCCTTTTCCCTGGTTCCTCTGCCAAGACCCACAAGATCCCGCACCAGATCCATTCGCTCCTCGGTCCTCTCGTCTATGAGGCTCTCGTCTGCCTTCGGGAAAAATGCCAGGTGCACCGACTCTTCTCCCGTCAGATTCTGATACATCTCGTCGGCGATGAACGGCGCAAAGGGTGCGATCATCTTGGAAACGCCCACCAGCACTTCGTAGGTGGTGGCATAGACCGACTTCTTGTCGTCGTTCAGCTCTTCCGCCCAGAACCTTCTCCTGGCTCTTCTGATATACCAGTTGGAAAGGTCTTCCGTCACAAATTCCTGGATTTTTCGAACCGACTTCATGTGATCGTAACGGTCCATTTCCTCCGTCACTTCTTTGGCAAGCCTGTTGTACTTGGAGATGATCCATCGATCAAGCTCCGGCCTTCTGTCGTAAGGCACCTGCAGGGATGCAGGATCCAGCCCGTCCTGATTGGAATAGAGCACGAAGAAGTTATATACGTTCTTCAGCGTTCCGAAGAATTTGCTCATGATCTCCACGAGACCGTCCTCGTCGAATCTGGTCGGGGACCATGCCGGAGAAACGTGGAGCAGATACCATCTGGTGGCGTCTGCGCCGTACTTATCGAACAGCTCGAATGGGTCCACCGTATTCCCCTTGGATTTGCTCATCTTCTTGCCGTTCTTGTCCAGGATCAGATCGTTTACCAGCACGTTTTTGTAAGGGGCTTTCCCTTTCAGGAACGTGGAAATCGCCATCAGGGAATAGAACCATCCTCGCGTCTGGTCGATCCCTTCGCAGATGAAGTCTGCCGGGAACAGCTCTTCATCGAAGTTTTCTTTGTTTTGGAACGGATAGAACTGCTGTGCGAAAGGCATGGCTCCGCTGTCAAACCAGCAGTCCATCAACTCCGGGATCCTTTCCATGGTCTTGCCGCAGACAGGGCAGGTCAAGTGCACGTCATCCACGTAAGGCCTGTGCAGCTCGATGTCTTCCGAAATATTTTCCTGAGCTTTTTCAGCCAGCTCGGCTCTGCTTCCTACACACTCCAGATGACCGCAGTCGCAGCGCCAGATAGGTATTGGAGTCCCCCAGTATCTGTTTCTGGAGATAGCCCAGTCGTTGACGTTCTCCAGCCAGTTGCCGAAGCGCTTTTCTCCTACGAAATCCGGGAACCAATTGACTGTATTATTGTTTGCCACCAGCTGATCCTTCAGCTTGGTCATCTCGATGTACCAGCTTGGCTTGGCGTAGTACACGAGAGGCGTACCGCAGCGCCAGCAGTGCGGATAGTTGTGGACCATCTTTTCCTTGGCAAAGATCTTGTTTTCTCCTGCCAGCCACTTGATGATCTCGATATCAAGACCGTCTTCCATGACGAACTTGCCTTTCCATGGGGTCTCTGTATATTTTCCCTGTTCGTCCACAGGATTTACCACCGGCAGATCGTATCTCCTGCCTGTGTTGTAGTCGTCTTCACCGAAGGCCGGCGCCGTATGAACGATGCCCGTGCCGTCTTCCACCGTAACGTAATCGGCGCAGGTCACGTAAAATGCCTTTTTGTCCGGCTTTACGAACGGCATCAGCTGTTCGTATTCCACGTATTCCAGCCCCTTGCCCTTCATTTCCTCCAGCACTTCATAATTGCCTGCTCCCAGCACCTTGTCCGCCAGGACCTTTGCAAGATAAAAGACGGAGCCCTCTTCCTCTCCGGAGGTCATCCTGACCTTTACATAATCCACGTTGGGCTCCACCGTAAGGGATACGTTGGACGCCAGTGTCCACGGGGTGGTGGTCCATGCCAGGAAATACTCGTCAGCGTCTTTTCTTTTGAATTTGGCGGTTATGGTAGTTACCTTGACTTCCTTGTAGCCCTGTGCTACTTCGTGGGAAGCCAGACCCGTCCCACAGCGCGGGCAGTAAGGCAATATCTTATGACCTTCGTAGATCATGTCCGCCTTGAAGAATTCCTTGATGATCCACCACAGGGACTGGATGTAGTCGTTGTTCAGGGTGATATAGGGATCGTCCATGTCGATGATGTAGCCCATTCGCTTGGTCATCTCACGCCACATGCTTTCGTAGGTGAATACGGATTCCTTGCACTTCTCGTTGAATTCCTTGATGCCGTATTTCTCGATGTCCTGCTTGCCGGACATATTCAGCTGCTTTTCCACTTCGATCTCTACCGGAAGCCCGTGGGTATCCCAGCCTGCCTTTCGCTTGACCGCATAGCCCTGCATGGTCTTGTAGCGGCAGACCGAATCCTTGAGCGTTCTGGCGATGACGTGATGTATGCCGGGACGTCCGTTTGCCGTGGGCGGTCCTTCGTAAAATATAAAGGAAGGCTTCCCTTCTCTGGTGCTGACGCATTTGCCCAGCAGGTCCTCCTTTTCCCAATTGTCTGCCTGCTCCATCTGAAGCTTGGCAATAGGTTTTTCTGATAAATTCTTGATCATGACTTTTCCCTTTCTTGATCCTGTTTTTGATCCTGTTTATTGGTGATCTTTCCCCACAAAATGAAACGTCCCCAACAATAGTTAGGGACGATTATAAACCGCGGTGCTACTGTCTTCGTCACAGCCTCGTCATTGATTTTTCGTACTCCGTTATTGTAGCGTCCAAAGGTTGAAAAGTCAAGGGTTTTTTAGTCCCAAATCATATTGACGCACACATTCTGTATATCGTTATCATTACACCATACATCGGCTTCCTCATCTGTTTCGAGAGCGACCCTTACGGTGTATTCTTCAGCCTCCATGTGTCCCATTTCAGGCAGCTTGCTCTTTACGAAGTCCAGGATCGCCTGGTCGTATGCTGCCTGGAACTGTTCATCGGAATAACCCGAGAACTCGTAATTATCGTTCCTGGCATCAAAGGCATCGTCCATGGTGTCCCAGTCTTCCTGCACCAGATAATACAGATTCACCGGCTCTATGGTCACGATCACATTGTAGTTGGTATCGGTCTTGCCGCCGTCGCTGAGCGTATACTTGGCGTGTGCCATCATTTCCTCTACGATCATGCGCACATCTGCCATGAATTCATCTGTACGAGCCGCTTCGTCCACATCAAAGTAGGTCAGGTAATTTGCTATGTATTCCTGTACCAGCTCTTCGTGGTACGCATCCACGTCCTCCTGAGAGGTAAGGTCTGTAAAGTATTCAGCCATGTCCTCGTTGAATTCTCCCTTATAGGCGGCGTCTAAATTACTCTTTACGATGGCTACGGGATCGATGCTGCTGCCGCAGCTGCACAGGGCTGTCACAAGTACGAACAACAGGGCTGTCAGCAAAGCAAACTTCTTCTTCATTTTCTTCATCTTCTTCTCCTTCTTTCACGTCTGAGTTGGTTATGCTTTCCACCATTCTACAAGATATCCCCATCTTTGACAAGGGGATGGTCAACAATGCTCAAAAATGAGACAAAATGAGACAGCTGTTACAGGAAAATGTACTTGCATAGAAATGCTGCCGCCAGTATGTAGAGTGTGATAGAGCATTCCTTGCCTCTGCCTGTCAGCAATTTTAAGACAGCGTATGAAATGCATCCGAAGGAAATGCCCTCTGCGATGGAATATGACAGGGGCATCATGACCATGGCGAGGAAGCAAGGGATGGCTATTGTGTAGTCCCGAAAGTCGATCTTCGTCACCGGCTGAGCCATCATGACGCCTACTACGATCAGCACGGGCGATGTTGCAACCGAAGGCACCATCATGAAAATAGGTCCCAGGAAGATAGCCAGTCCGAATCCCAGGGCTGTGAACACGGATGTCAGCGCCGTACGCCCGCCTGCTGCGATCCCGGAAGCACTTTCCACATAGGCGCCTACCGTGGAGACTCCCAGAAGCGCCCCTGCCGTCGTACCGATGGCATCCCCCATCAATGCGCCCTTGATGCCTCGGATGGTCCCGTCCTTTTCCACCATATTCCCTTTCTCGGCAACGCCCATCAGCGTTCCCAGAGTATCGAACATATCCACAAACAGGAACGTAAATAAAATACCGATGAAATTGCCAATGCCGATCCCCTCAAAGCTGAACTGAAAAGCGATCTCTCCTATGGATGCAGGCAGCGCTACGATCCGATCCGGCAGAGCGCAGACACCGAAAATCAGCGCCAAAGCCGTACAGACTGCGATCCCTGCCAGCATGGCATAGTTCTTGTTTTTCACCAGAAGTATCCCAACTATGAACACTCCTGCCACGGTAATAGCCGCTTCAACGGACACCAGATTTCCCAGCGCCAGAGGTGTACTGTCGCTCTGGACCACGATTCCCACATTGCTGAGCCCGATAAAGGCAATAAACATACCGACGCCTGCCGAGATGGCATACCGCAACGGCTGCGGGATCGCATTGACGATGGCTTCCCGCACGTTGGTCAGGGTCAGGATGATAAAGATTATCCCTTCCACGAAAACAGCCGTCAGCGCCGTCTGCCATGGCACTCCCATGGAGATCACCACCGAATATGTGAAATAGGCAGACAGCCCCAGTCCCGGCGCCAGTGCGATTGGCAGGTTTGAACACAGACCGCCCACTAGTGTGCCGATGATGGTGGCGATGGTGACAGCCGTAAACAGTCCGGCGTAGTCCATCCCCGTCTTTGCCAGAGTCTGTGGAACCACCACCAGAATATATGACATGGTCATAAAGGTGGTCATCCCGGCTATGGCTTCCTGCTTCACACTGGTATCATACCGGCTCAGCTTAAAGGTTCTTTCAAAAAAATTCTTCTTCTCCGTCATGATGTTTACTATCCTCCCGGTTAAATACCTGCTTCGATCACATCCTCCATGGTATAAAGCCCCGGCTTCCGCCCTGCCAGAAACAATACTGCGTCGCAGGCGCCCGCCGCATAGCATCTCCAGTCGTATGCATCATGGGAAATCTCAAGCTTTTCTCCCATGCAGCCGAAGATCACCCGGTGGGTGCTCGGTGTATTGCCTGCCCGCACCGAATGAAAGGCGATATCTTCATAGGTTTTATCAGCTGCCATTGACGCCATTTCCTCTGCCAGCTCTATGGCAGTCCCGCTGGGTGCATCCCTCTTGGTCTCGCTGTGCATCTCGATTATTTCTATCTTACATTTATCTCCCAGCTTCAGCGCCGCTTCTCCCAAAAGCTTTCGCATCACATTGACCACATAGGAAGTGTTGGCAGCCTTCATCATGGGGATATTCTCTCCCGCCGCCAGCAGCTCCTTCGTCTGACCTTCACTGAAGCCCGTGGTCCCGCAGATCAGAGGTTTCCCGTGAGCCAGGCAGCTTTTTAGCACCTCCATGGAAAGCTCCACCGTGGAAAAGTCCACCACCAGGTCGCACCGGTCTATCACTTCCTCTATATCATCGTATACGATGGCGCCGATCTCCTCTCCAATGCCTGCCACCGGGCCTGCATCCTTTCCTATATAATCTCTTCCCGGAGAGCCTACAGCTCCGACGATCTGTATTTCTTCATTTCGATGCGCCTCCTGAAGGATCAGGCTGTCCATATTCCCTCTCGGCGCCGTAACTACGATTTTTACCATGTTTTTCATACCTCCTGGGGTTATTGTACCACAAAAACGCACCTTTCGATGCGCTTCGGTTCAAGTTTTGATATGGACTTTTCATCCGTGACTACGGTCCGAGGCTTTTGTCCGGGCTCCGGCAGCCGCCATGCCTCTGTCACTTCATGGAGCCGTCGTAGAAACAATACTTTTCTTTTTCGGACCGCTTCGCGCGGTAAAGGGCCTTATCCGCTCCTAAAAACAACTGCCGATAGTTTTCCCCGTCTTCGGGATAGCGGGATATCCCCATGCTGGCCTTGATCTGTGTCTGTCCGTAGGGTCTGGAAAGCTGATCCATGATCCCTATCACACTCTTTTCCTTCTCCTGAAGGTCTGCCCCTGAGAAGAAGATCAGAAATTCATCTCCGCCGATCCTGGCCGCCACATCCCCTTCCTCCGTCACCTTGAATATCTCCCCTGCCACGTGCATCAGCACTGAATCCCCGAAAAGATGGCCATAGGTGTCGTTGATCTTCTTAAATTCGTCCAGATCGATGACAGCAAATCCAAACTTCCTTCCCGGCTGGTCCTTGATCTTCTCCTCGATCAGGTATCTTGCTGACGTATGTACGTAAAGTCCTGTCAGCATGTCGTGCTCAGCCAGGAACTTGTATTTGTTTACTTCTTCCTTGAGTTTGAGTATTTCTTCCTTTAATTGTGAGATGGTTGCTTCGTATTCTTCCGGTGTTCTGCGCTCGTCCATTGTCATCCCCCTGCTGGAATCATCCTTTATCTGATGTCTACATTATATATTGTTTACATCAGTTATGTAAAGGGTGAATTTTCAGTATGATAT
>JAUNBU010000016.1 GCA_030526925.1 Bacillota bacterium
CGTCGACCTCCAGCGTGACAGGCTGGCATTCTAACCAACTGAACTACCGGACCACACGTATCCCATCCAGCATCCCTAGCGAAATTCTTAAATGGTGGGCGCTATAGGGCTCGAACCTATGACCCCCTGCTTGTAAGGCAGGTGCTCTCCCAGCTGAGCTAAGCGCCCTTAACCTCGCTTTTATCTGCTTGACACATTTATTAAATATACAGTAGTCGCGACTTTCTGTCAAGTACTTTTTGTGGATTTTACTTCAAATTTATTCCCCTATACTTTTGCCAAATCGGCGGTTTCTTCCATCATCCGGGCGGTGCCTGCCGTCAGGTTCGCAACTATGGATTTTACCCTTTCCACGCCTTCCGGCAAGGTGCATATCTGCACCACTACCTTCTCCCCATATTCAATATCCTCTATCACGAATCGTCCTCCGCAAGCCCCCTCGTCTCCGTCTCCTTTATCCAGCTTCGCCGCTGCCATATTCTGCAGCTTTGCCAGGTATGAATATTCCAGCTGCCACCGCAGTCGCACGATCTCCCGAACGCTGCAAATGCCGGCAGCTTCGATACCCAGTTTAGCGCTGCCGGTGTAAGCCCGCACCAGTCCTCCCGTGCCCAACTTTATCCCACCGAAATATCTGGTGACTACTACCACCAGGTTTGTCAACCCTTCCTTTACCATCATCTGCACCATCGGAGCTCCCGAAGTCCCCTGGGGTTCTCCATCGTCACTTGCCCACTGGATCTGTGACTTGTCCCCGATGACCATAGCAGGCACATTATGCGTAGCGTCCTTGTATCTCGCTTTTATCTCCGCCACGAAAGCATCGCCCTCCTCCCGAGACGAAACAGGCTTCACGTGGGCGATGAATTTTGATTTTTCGATTACCTGTGTTGCGGCAGCCTCACTGCGCACTGTCTTGTAAAGCTCCATATCTTCTGCTCCTGATTTTTTGATCGAAGTCCTCCGGCTCTCGCCTGTATCCCTTACTCCTCGGTGATTTTAAACGTCTCGTATTTGTAGAAGTCCTCTTTTGAAAAGCTGCCTTCAAGGAGCGCCCCCTCAGGTTCGTAGGCCATGGACATGATCTGTCCGTTCTCGCACAGATAAGAAGTAATATCCCCTCTCTCGTATGGGATAAGCAACTTTGCATCCACCCTGTCGCCGAATATCCTGTCCTTGATTTTATCCACCAGCAGGTCAAAATTTTCTCCCGTCTCAGCCGAAATGTATACTGCTTCATTCCCGCTGGCATCCAGCGGTCTTTCCGTGGCAATGTCCATCTTGTTGTAAGCGATGATCTTGTCCTTGCCGCCGGCGCCCAGCTGACCGATTACCCGGTCGGTGACTTCCATGTGAAAATCCCTGTTTTCATAAGCGCTGTCTACCACCTGCACCAGCAAGTCTGCATATTTAACTTCCTCCAGAGTCGATTTAAATGCCTCCACAAGACCATGAGGCAGCTTGCTGACAAATCCCACCGTATCGATGAGGATAAATTCATTTCCCTGCTCAAGGCAGATCTTCCTATGCTGAGTATCAAGGGTTGCGAAGAGCATGTCCTTAGATGAAACCGTTTTGTCTTCCCTTTCCGACATGGCAAGAAGCCGATTCATAACTGCGGATTTCCCCGAGTTGGTATATCCGATCAGCGCCACCACAGGAAGGCGTGAACGCTCCCTGCCCGCACGCTGGACGGATCTGTTTTTATTGATTTTTTTTAGCTCCGCTTTGATATCGTCGATCCTTCCGGCAATGTGTCTCCTGTCGGTCTCCAGCTTTTTCTCCCCCGGTCCTCTCGTTCCGATGCCGCCGCCCAGCCGCGACAGCGATTTGCCGAAGCCGGTAAGTCTCGGCATGCGGTACTGAAGCTGAGCCAGCTCCACCTGCAATTTGCCTTCTCTGGACACGGCTCTGTCGGCAAAAATATCCAAAATCAAAATCGTCCTGTCTATGACTCTGACACCCGTAGCTTCTTCCAGGTTTCTCAGCTGGACGCCCGAAAGCTCCTGATCGAAGATAACCGTATCCGCCTCCATATTGCGGCAGGCCTCCGCCAGCTCCTCCACCTTGCCCTTGCCTATGAGGGTCGCCGTATTAGGCTTTTCCAGAGACTGGATCATGCTGCCGATCACTTCTACCCCATCTGCCTCGGCAAGTCCTGCCAGTTCCTCCATAGAATAGGAAATGTCTTCCTTGAGCTGCAATCCTACCAGGATCGCCTTGTATTCTTCGTCTCTTATGACTTCATTGTTTTCATTAAATCTAAGCATACTCTTATCTTACCACATTTTATTCATCTGTTACATCTAAAATATCTTCTTTAGGAACTTCCACGTAACTGTTCGGCACCTCTCCTAAAATAACGGCCTCGGCGATCAGCACCGTATTGGACGTGGTGAAGTTTCTGGAGGAAAAAGGCGCCAGCACTCTGACACGGCATTCCAGGATTATGTATATCTTATACTTTGTCTGGTTGATACCCTGGGTCTCGAACTCCGTCCGAAAGTCCATGGAGGATACGCTCAAGGGCACTATGGAAAGGGTCACGTCCGGACCCGTCTGGGAAAGGATCTTGCTGCCCATAAGTGAACCCAGCGGCACCTCCAGGGGTTCTCTTCCCATATTCTGAAAAGACTCCTGCAGGTTAATGGAAAGCTCCGACATGAGAATATTGATTTCTATTGAATCCGCCTGGACCATATCCATGATGCCGTCTTCTCCGCTCTTGACGCTAAACAGATCCTGCCTGTCTGCCTCATTTCGAAACTGCTCAGCCAGCGCCCGGTTCACCGTTCTGGAAACCAGCACCTGCGCCCGTATTCGTGCCACATCCTCCATATTGGGCTCCACCACCAGCTTTATCAACGCCATACACCCTGCAGACAAAAACAGCATCAGCAGGATCGCTCCTATGAGGAATCTCCTGATGATGCTGCCGTCTCTTCTCCTTCTCCTCATAGATGTACCCCCTCACTGTACGCCGGAAACCAGGCTGTCGCCCAGCAAAAAAACACCTCTGCCCAATATACTATGCAGGGCAGAAGCGTTTTGTTCTTTTTACGTCCTTATGGAGTCACATCTTGCGCAGCCACAAAGCTACATGACCATCTTTCCCAATTCTTCCTTGAACTTGGAATTGATGATCTTGATCCTCGTTCCCTTCATACCGAGCGAGCGGGATTCGATAACGCCTGCGCTTTCCAGCTTCCTGAGGGCGTTTACGATCACCGATCTTGTGATGCCCGATCTGTCTGCGATCTTGCTGGCTACCAGCAGACCTTCGTCTCCGTCCAGCTCTGCGAATATCTGCTGCACCGCTTCGATTTCGGAATAAGATAAAGTTCCTATGGCCATCTGCACCATAGCCTTCTGCCTTTCTTCCTCTTCCTCTTCCAAAGATTTCTTTCTCTGGATCTCAAGTCCGATCACGGTTGCTCCGTATTCTCCCAGCACCAGATCCTCATCGGTAAATTCAGGGGAGTATCTGGTGAGGATCAATGTTCCCCATCGCTTACCTCCACCCAGGATCGGAACTATCGTGTGAAGTTTATCCGAAGTGTCGTAGTCGTACTTAAAAATCTTCAGCGCCTGATCCCCCGAAAGGTTCGCCGTGGTTTCATTCACCTTCATCAGCTCTTCGTTGTATTCTCCCGGGAAAACTTCCGTTCCTGTCTCAGGGTCGGAAATAGTCGAACTGTCGGATCTGATCTTGTAGTTTACTCCGATAACCTTACCGTTGAAATTGGCAACGTAAACATTGGCGTCCATAAGATCGCTTAAAACTCCGCACATGTCGTTAAAAGAGAATGCGCCCGTAGGGCTTTCCTGCAGAAGCCAGTTCAGTTTCCTTACTTTTGTCAAAATGTCACTCATAGTCTGTACCTCGTTTATCCATTTATTTGTATTTTTTTACATATCACATATGTATTATATAATTTTTTTGTCAATATGACAACCATTATTTTGATTTTTCAAAAAAGTTTCTGTATTTCATACAATTAACACAAATTTGCTGTTTCATGTACACAAAGAATGGCTTTATACAAACAAGTTTGCATAAAGCCATTCACGATTTTGCGGTATGAAATTCTCTGGAATTTCACTGAGCATCCTGTTACAGAATATATCTATCGATATCTTCCGGATGTATCTTCTCGGCAAATTTCTCTTTCACGTACTTCTGGTCGATGGTGATTTTCTCATCATCCATATCCGGAATATTGAATGAGATATCCTCCAGAAGCTTTTCCAGAATGGTGTGGAGCCGCCTGGCGCCGATGTTCTCCGTCTGCTCGTTCATCAGGAATGCCATGGTTGCGATCTCATCGATGGCTTCCTCGGTGAATTCGATGCCGATCCCTTCCGTCTCCAGCAACGACTTGTGCTGTTTCAGCAATGCGTTCTCAGGAATGGTCAGTATCTTTACGAAGGTCTCCTGATCCAGATTTTCCAGCTCTACTCTGATCGGGAATCGTCCCTGAAGCTCCGGTATCAGGTCCGTCGGCTTGGCTGTATGGAAGGCGCCGGCGCCGATGAACAGGATGTGGTCCGTCTTCACCGGACCGTGCTTGGTGTTGATAACGCTGCCTTCAACGATCGGCAGGATGTCACGCTGAACACCTTCTCTGGAAACGTCGGCCCCGCTCCTGTATCCTGAGCCGGATGCGATCTTGTCGATCTCGTCGATAAAGATTATCCCGTTCTGCTCTGCGTTGTGCAGCGCATCATCCGTCACCTGATCCATGTCGATCAGATTCTGGGCTTCTTCCTCTCTCAGGATCTTTCTGGCGTCCTTAACCTTCACCTTCTTGTTCTTCATCTTCTTAGGCGCCATATCCCCGAAGATGTTGCCTATGGCAATGCTCATGCCTTCGTTACCCATGTCCAGATTGTTGCCCTTGGGAGCATCGGTAACCTGGATCTCAATATACTGTTCCTCCAGAAGACCTTCCCGCAGCTGCTGCCGCACCTGCTCTCTTGCCAGATCCGTATCCATCTCCGGCTGTTCTTCCGTTTCCTTCTGCTGCTCGTACTGTTCCTTCTGGCTCACATAGCCTGCATTACCCAGGATGAAGTCGAATGGTCCTCTGTTCTTGTTGTCGGTCCTCTTCTTCTTGCCCGGTATGATTGCTTCGATTATCTTCTCTTCCACTATCTCATCGGCAATGGAATACTTCTCTTCCAGCATGGCCTGCTTGGTGATCCTGATAGAAGCCTCTACCAGATCTCTTACCATGGAATCAACATCGCGTCCCACGTAACCTACCTCTGTGAATTTAGTGGCTTCCACCTTGACGAAAGGAGCGTCCATCAGCTTGGCGAGACGCCTTGCGATCTCCGTCTTACCGCAGCCTGTAGGTCCCATCATCAGAATGTTCTTCGGGGTGATCTCTTCTCTCATTTCATCGGAGAGAAGACTTCTTCTGTATCTGTTTCTCAATGCGATCGCCACAGACTTCTTGGCCTCGTCCTGACCGATGATGTATTTGTCAAGTTCCTGCACGATTTCTTTCGGTGTCATTTGATAGAGTTTATTTGCCATTGTGCACCTCCTATAATCTTTCCACGGAAATGTGGTCGTTGGTGTAAACGCATATAGACGCTGCGATTTCCAGCGATTTACGTACGATTTCTTCTGCGCCCAGTTCCGTGTTGTTGTAAAGAGCGTTGGCTGCCGCATAAGCGTAGTTGCCGCCGGATCCTATAGCTACGAAAGGCTGATCCGGTTCGATGACTTCCCCGTTGCCGGAAATAAGCAGCATGTCGTCTTTGTCCGCAACGATCATCAGTGCTTCCAGATTTCTCATAGCCTTATCTGATCTCCACAGCTGAGCCAGAGCAACCGCTGCACGCTTCAGGTTACCGCCGTGCTCGTCCAGCTTATTCTCGAATTTTTCCGTCAGGGAAAAAGCATCCGCTACGGATCCTGCAAAACCGGTTATCACCGAGTTCTTATATATCTTCTTTACCTTCTTGGCGCCGTTCTTCATGATGGCTGTCTCTCCCATCGTCACCTGTCCGTCGCCGCCGATGCATATATCATCGGCTCCTCGCTTCACTGCTACGATCGTCGTCGCATGAAATTGTACCATGTTCATTACCTCCTTAATGGCTTTCAAACACGCAAGTATCGGTTTATCTCAATTATTCCTTGTAATCACATTCGCTGTTGGAGCAGGCGTACTGGCTGGTCTTGGTCTTCTTTTCCACCAGCAGCGACCCGCACTTAGGGCATTTCTTGTCGATCGGTTTATTCCAATAGGACTGGGTGCATTCCGGATAGCCGCTGCAGCCGTAGAACACCCTGCCTTTTTTGCTTCTACGCATTACGATGTCCTTGCCGCACTTAGGGCACTTTACATCTATGGTCTGCACCAGAGGCTTAGTATTCTTGCACTCCGGATAACCGGTACACGCGGCAAATGCGCCAAAGCGCCCGTGCTTAATGGCCATAGGCTTGCCGCACTTTTCGCACATTTCTCCCGTAAGCTCCACCTCAAATTCCACCTTCTCGATTTCCTTGTCGGCGACTTCCAGTTCCTCTTTCAGCGTACCGTAAAATTCCTCGATGACGTTCTTCCATCGAACGCCCTTCACCTCTATGTCGTCAAGATTTTCTTCCATCTGGGCTGTGAAGCCCGCATCTACGATCTCCTTGAAGTAATGCTCCATCATTTTGGTAACGATAAAGCCAAGATCCGTCGGGATCAGCGTCTTCTTTTCTTTTTTGATGTATTTTCTGTCCATAAGGGTCGCTACGATAGGTGCGTAGGTGCTTGGACGCCCTATGTCCTTCTCTTCCAGATCCTTTACCAGGCTGGCTTCCGTAAATCTTGCCGGAGGCTGGGTGAAATTCTGTTGTCCTTCCACCTTCTCGGGGATAAGGTTTTCTCCCTTGTCAAGATGCGGCAGCCACTTGTCTTCCTCACCTTCCTTGGCAGATGAGTAGACCTTCAGGAATCCATCAAACAAAAGCTTGGATCCGGTAGCCTTAAAATCGTAGTCTCCGTTGGCGATCACACCATTGACCGCCTTGAATTTGGCAGGCGCCATCTGGCTGGCAACGAACCTGTTCCAGATCAGCCTGTATAAGTTGTATTGATCCTTGCTGAGCGAGTCCTTGATGTCTTCCGGGCTCATTTCCACATGGCTGGGACGAATAGCTTCATGGGCATCCTGTACGTCCTTTTTCCTGTTGGTGTAGACGTTGCCTCCGTAGTACTCCTGCCCCATATGCCCTATGATATATGCCTTTGACGCCTCTCTGGCTTCTTCGGAGATCCTCACCGAGTCGGTTCTGATATAGGATACCAGTCCCACTGTTCCGCGTCCTTTGACCTCTACGCCTTCGTAGAGCTGCTGCGCAACCAGCATGGTTTTTCTCGTGGAAAAGTTCAGCTTGTTTGACGCATCCTGCTGCAGGCTGCTGGTGGTAAAAGGCGCTGCCGGATTTCGCTTTCTATCCTTTTCATCCAGGGATTTTACGATATAAGGGTTTTCCTTCAGGTCTGCCAGGATCTTATCGTTCTGCTCCTTGTTGTCGATGGCAAGTTTCTTTCCTTTATATTCAGTCAGCTTAGCTGTGAACTTCTTGTCTTTTTTGAACTCCGCTTCGATGGTCCAGAATTCCTGAGGTTTGAAATTCTTGATTTCATTTTCTCTGTCGCAGATGATCTTCAGCGCCGCAGACTGTACCCTGCCCGCCGAGAGACCTCTCCTGATTTTTCTCCAGAGCAGCGGGCTGATCTGGTAGCCTACCAGTCTGTCCAGAACTCTTCTTGCCTGCTGTGCGTCCACCAGGCTTATGTCCACAGGTCTCGGATTCTTGATGGCTTCCTTGACCGCTCTTTCTGTGATTTCGTTAAAAACGATCCTACACGGTGAGTCCTGATCGATTCCCAGCAAAAATGCTAAATGCCAAGATATGGCTTCTCCTTCTCTATCCGGGTCAGTTGCCAGATAGATTTTAGACGCATTCTTGGCTTCCTTCTTCAACTCTTTTATTACATCCCCTTTGCCCCTGATCGATATGTATTGGGGTTCAAAGTCGTTTTCAATATCGATGCCCAGCTTGCTCTTTGGCAGATCCCGCACGTGACCTACCGATGCCACTACTTTATAGTGACTCCCTAAAAATTTCCCAATTGTTTTGGCCTTCGATGGCGACTCCACGATTACCAATATTTTTTTAGCTGCTGCCATGAAAACTCCTCCCTTACAGCTTGACTTTTGTATCTAATACATGATTATATGTATATTCTCAGCCTTTTGCAACAAAAATTTTTCCAAGAGCAGAAAAAACAACTCCCTTCATCTCCATTACAGCCACGATGCTGCTGACGTAGGCAGGCGGCTTTTCCAGCCTTCTGCATATGTCATCTATGGTCATTTCCCCGCTCCCTCTTATCATATTGTATATTCTCCGTTCCGTTTCGCTAAGCAGCCGCTCCGCTTCCTCCTCGGTGATCCCATTGAGACCGAATGGCTCTAGGACATCATCCACACTGATGACCGGCGAGGCTCCTTCCTTGATCAGTTTATTGCTGCCAAGATTATAGAGACTGTCGATATTCCCCGGAACTGCGAAAACTTCTCTACCCTGTTCTGCCGCCAGTTCCGCCGTGATAAGCGCTCCGCTGTTTCCTCCCGCCTGAACTACTACCACCGCTTCCGCAAGGCCGCTGATGATCCTGTTTCTCTGAGGGAAGTAGTACCGCTCCGGCTCCGTTCCCGGAGGATATTCGGAGACAACCAGCCCTGCCCGCTCTATTTCTTCTTTTAATTTACGGTTTTCCGTTGGATAGCATACATCCACCCCACATCCCAGGACCGCCACAGTCCCGCCGCCACCTCGCAGCGCCCCTTGATGGGCGCAGGTATCGATTCCCAGCGCCATGCCGCTGACAACGGTAACTCCCCGCTCTGCCAGACGTCTCGCCATGGATACCGCCATATTTCTGCCATACTGTGTCGTCTTTCTGGAGCCTACTATCGCCAGACATCTCTGCCTCAGCACCTTAAGATCACCTATATAAAAAAGCTCTTTCGGGAAGTCCTTGATCTCCTTAAGTCGTGCCGGATAGACCGGCTGTCCGGAGGTGATCCGTTCCACCTTGTTTCTCTCTGCTCCCATTTCGTTACCCCTTTTCTCAAAATTCATCTGCGCCCACCCGCCGGACATACCTGTGCCGCCGTTTTTTCTCAAAACGCCGTTTCCCTCATACTCCCGGTTCCTGCTCCCAATGAGAAACCCTGTACATCAACGCCTCTGCGATGTGCTCCTTCTTGATGGTTTCGCTGCCCTCCAGATCAGCGATGGTCCTGGCGATCTTCAAAAGCTTCATATAGGCTCGCATGGAAAGTCCCAGCTTTTCATAGGCATCGGATAGCAGTTTTTCGCCTGCCTCATCCGGCGTGCAGAACAGCTTCAGACCGTTTTCATCCAGGCTCCCGTTGTCCTTAAAGCCGGTCTTCTCGTACCGCTTTCGCTGGATGACCCTGGCATCCTCCACCTGCCGGCGCATCATCTCCGAAGACAGATTACTCTCCCTGCCTTCTGCGGCTTCTGTGCCCCGTATCTTTTCTCTCGGCACAGCCACCACCTTGATGTGCATATCTATCCTGTCTGAAAAGGGCCCGCTCAGCTTCCTCCTGTAGCTGTCCAGCTGCTTTCTCCCACAGGAGCATACCCTCTTTTCATCCCATAAATATCCGCATTTACAGGGATTTGCCGCCACGACGATCATCACTTGTGAAGGGAAGACCACCTCTTCGAAATTCCGCATCACACGCACATACCCATCCTCTACAGGCTGGCGCATGGCGTCGATGGTGCTCATTTCAAATTCTCCCAGCTCATCCAGAAAAAGCACGCCTCGGTGGGCAAGGGAGAGCTCTCCCGGCTTGGGCTTTATCCCTCCGCCTGTCAAGCCTGTCCGCGAAATAGTATGGTGCGGGCTCCTGAAGGGTCTTTCCTCTACGATGGGACTTTCCTCCGTGAGAAGCCCCGCCACGCTGTAGATCCCCGTTATCTCCAGCTTTTCCTCGTATGTGAGCGAAGGCAGTATGGTGGGTATCCGCTTTGCCATCATGGTCTTACCGCATCCCGGACCGCCCATAAGCATTATGCCATGGTTGCCCGCTGCACCGATGAGGATCGCACGTTTGACGCTTTCCTGTCCCACTACCTGAGAAAAATCGCGTGTTGCGATCTTTCTTGTCTGCTGCTGTTTCTTCACATAAACTGTAAGCCCCTTCTCTCCACGAAGATACTCGGCAGCTTCCCGCAGATTTTCTACAGGCAGCAGGCGTACATCCTCCATTATAGATGCTTCTTCTGCGTTGCCCGCAGGCAGCACGATATTTTTGATCCCTGCTTTCCTTATGCTCATGACCAGCGGCAGGGCCCCTCTGATCCGATTTACTCTGCCGTCCAGGGATACTTCGCCCAGAAAGGCTGTATCCTCTGCAATAGGCGATTCCCAGCCCAAAGCGATTATCCCCAGGGCAATAGGCAGGTCAAAATGGCTGCCCTCCTTGGGTCTTCCCGCCGGTACCAGATTGACCGTCACCTTTTCCTGCGGGAAGTCGTATCCTGAATTCAACACCGCCGGGCGGATCCTCTGGCATGCTTCCTTTATGGTGGTGTCTGCCAGCCCTACGATGTTAAAGGCCGGCATCCCCCTGTGTACGTCCGTTTCTACCGTTACCGGATACCCGCCGACGCCGATGAGCGTGGCTGTTTTGATTCTGCTCAGCATAGTTCTCCCCTCTTTCTCAAAATGCAGCCTCCAGGTGCTCGACAGTGATTTCCATTATATCGAAGGATGTCCTGCCCGGAACATAGCCCCGGCTCTTCACCTCATTTAAATACAAATACGCTGCTTTCCTGATGTGCTGTTTTTTCTCCTCCGTCACCGCTTCGCACGGTCTGCCGTAATGATGGTTCTGCCGCGTCTTTACCTCGACAAAGTGAATCGCCGAGCCCTTTCCTGCGATGATGTCGATTTCTCCCGCTTTGTTTCTATAATTGCGCCGGATGATCCTGTACCCCTTTCGTTTTAACAGTTCCGCCGCTATAGTCTCCCCCATCTGTCCCAGTTCTCTTCGATCCATAGCTTTCACTCCCCTCTGATTTCATCTGTCTGACGACCATCTCATCTTTTTACCAATTTGTTCCATCTCAATCATAATATACCATTTATTTCCTGTCAAGTCAATTTTTAGATTTTTAGCAAAAAAAAAGAACACCTGCATGTCTGCAAGCGCTTTTTAAACCACAGCGGGAGGCAATGGCTGTAATCCGCAGAAGCAGCTGGCGGCGTGAGAATGCCACGAAGCAAAGGCTCGACATAGCCTCCTCGTACTGTCTGAACAGCGAAGCTGTGAGTTTACGAGGGGCTTCGAGGCTTGCAAGGGGCGTCCCACGCCGCCCTGCGACGAGGACATCAGCCATTGCCTTCCGCTGTGGTTTTATGAAGCAGCGATACGTCGGCGGCTTCGGACAGTACGAATTTCTCCACTGCGTCTGCCACTCCGTCTTCGTGATTGGTGGGCGCTATGTACTTGGCTACTGCCTTCACCTCTTCCTTGGCATTGCCCACGGCAACGGGAAATCCGGATGCCTTCAGCATGGCAATGTCGTTGGGGCTGTCCCCGATGGCCATCATCCGGCTTTTTTCTATCCCCAGAAGCTGTCCCATCCTGCTGAGGGCCTCCGCCTTGCTGGTGGTGGCTCCGCCGATCTCCAGATTGTGGTCAAAGGAACTGGTGATGGTGGCCTCCGGCAACGTCAGCAGCTTTTCCCGCATTGCAGGCTTCTCGCTGAGATCCTCGAAATTCACATTGATGTTTTCGATATTCTTCCTATGATCCAGAAGGAACCGGAAGATGTTCTCCACCGGCTTTCTCGTATTCAAAATATAGCTGACGTCACGAAAGCTTTTGCCCGTCCGCTTTACCTCCCGGTAATAATCTCCGTCTATGTACGCCTCTCCCCTGACGAATCCCTCAAGGATGTAATCGTACTGGCGAAGCAGCTCTACCGCCTTTTCCACCGCCAGGGGCGACAGGCAGTTCTCGTAAAATGTCTCGTTTTTCTTCAGGTCCGTAATGGATGCGCCATTGGAAGTCAAAGCATAGCGTATCGCCTCTATTTCAAACACATCCCGCGGCAGGGCAGAAAGCGGCCTGCCTGTGGCGATGACGATATTGACGCCCATCTCCGCTGCCCGCGCCAGCGCCTCTCTGTTGCGCCTGCTGATGACCCTGTCGTTGTTGATGGTAGTCCCATCTAAATCTAGTGCGATCAGTTTTATTTCCATATGCTTCTTCTCTCCTGTTTGCCCGTTGTCTTGTCTGCAGCTCACTTTGCCACGATGTCCAGAAATTCCCGATTGATCTGCCGCACCTTCTTCATGGTACAGCCGTCTCCGTGTCCCGGGTAGATCATAATATCGTTAGCCCAGGCATCCACCACATTTCGGATGCTGTCCTCCATTTCTTCCTGGGAACCGTCCTCCAGATCGGTCCGCCCCAGGTCCACATTGAATATGGTGTCGCCTGTGAAAGCAACCTTGCCGCTCTCGCAGAAAAAGCACACGCTCCCTCCGGTATGCCCCGGCGTATTCAGAACAGTCAGGATCTCTCCCTCCAGCTCTATGGTATCTCCATGCTCCATATATACGTCCACTTTCTTCTTATACATATCGCAGTCCCTTCGGTGAAGGTACACAGGACAGTCCAGCGCAGCCCTGATCCTCTCCACTGCTCCCACGTGGTCGTAGTGATGGTGAGTCAGCAATATCCCCCTAACGTCCAGATCGTGTTCCTTTACATATTCCAGAAAATTGCGGGGCTCGTATCCCGGATCTATGATATAGCAGCTTCCTCCATCATTCCGGTAAATCACGTAGCCGTTGCTTTCCAGCATGCCCCCTATAAATCTTTTGATCTTCATAAAACACCTCTTCCTTATACCTACCAGAACATTTTAATCTATTTGCACGCTTCTTGCAAATAGATGTTGAATTCCTTAAAATTAGTGGTAGAATGAATGTGTTTGGATAACATAACCATATGGGAAAGAGGAAAAAGGAAATGAAAGTTGTGATTGTAGGAGCCGGCAAGCTTGGCATGAAGGTAGCGGATGCGCTTTTAGGCGGTGACCATGCGGTGACCATTATCGACACCAATGAAGCATGGCTGCAGAAGATCAATTCCATGCTGGACGTGATGACCATCAACGCCAACGCCAAGGAAACGAAGATATTGAAGAACATCAATATCTCCTCCTATGATTTTTTGATTGCTGCCACAGGCAACGACGAAACCAATATAGTCATCGCATCCTTCGCCAAAAGACTGGGCTGCAGCAAGGTGATCGCCCGCGTGCGGGACCCGGAGCATATGCAGCAGATCAACTTCATCAAGGATGCCATGGGGATCGACCACATCGTCAATCCCGACCTGGGGATCACCCTGGAAATCTACAAGTACCTGGCTGAGAAGTACACCCTCAGCAACGGGATATTTTCAAGCGGCAAGGTTTCTCTCATCGAGTTTTCCGTGGATAAGTATCCTCAGCTTATCGGAGTCGACATCAAGGATGTAGCTCCACTTCTGCCCAATATGCTGGTTGTCGCCATTTCCAGAAACGGCAAGGTGATCATACCCCACGGTGATGCCAGGATCATAGAGGATGATTTTCTCTACGTCATCGGTGAGAAGACGCCGATCCTGGATCTGAATTCTAAAGTCCATGAAAAAGGCAAATATACGGATCTTCAAAAGGTAATGATCATCGGCGGCGGTAAGACAGGCTTTTATCTTGCCGAGCGTCTGGCTGAGTTCGGCGCTGCCGTTAAAATCATCGAAAAGAACAAGGACCGTTGCCATTACCTTTCGACCCATCTGGAGGACGTTATGATCCTTCACGGCGATGCCACCGATCTGAATCTTCTTGAAGAAGAGAATCTGGATCTTATGGATGCGGTGGTTACCGCCACAGGATTTGACGAGGACAACCTGCTGCTTGCTCTTACCGCCAAACAGCGCGGGATCGAGGACGTTATCGCCAAGGTCAGCAGGACCAGCTATGCGGAGATAATCTCCAGCATGGGTATCGATATGGCGCTCAATCCTCTCGATATCACCACCAGCAACATAATGCGGTTCGTCCAAGGCTCTAAAAAAGTCCTGTCCTCCCAGCTGATACAGGGACAAGCCGAAATTATGGAGATCATAGCTACGCCACATATGAAAATACTGAATAAACCGCTGAAGGAACTGAATCTGCCGGAAGGTATCATTATCGCAGCCATCCACCGGGGCAGCGATGTGGTGATCCCTAACGGCGAGACAAAAATCCTGGAAGACGACCGTGTCATCCTCCTCAGCTTGCTCAGCGATATTTCCTCTACGGAAAAGCTCCTGAAGGATACAGGCAGACTGAGCTTTTTAAAGAAATGAGTTCGACGGTGATTTTATGAATTTAAGCTTAAGCTCCATTTTCAGAATCATAGGGATCGTATTGGTAGTGATCAGCATTGCGATGCTACCATCTTTTTTGGTATCGCTGATTTACGACGATTCCTCCGTCTATATGCCCTTCCTGCTGACCTTCATTATTTCGGGTCTTGCCGGGCTGCTGCTGACCAAGATATGTGAAAAGCATACCCACCAATTAAAGGTTCGCGACGGATTTCTTATCGTCACACTATGCTGGTTTATCTCGGCAGCGTTAGGCGCTGTCCCTTTTGTTATCACCGGAAGTATTCCCAATCCTGTAGACGCATTTTTTGAATCC
Organism: Bacillota bacterium; assembly: GCA_030526925.1. Classification (GTDB taxonomy): domain Bacteria; phylum Bacillota; class Clostridia; order Peptostreptococcales; family Anaerovoracaceae; genus Lentihominibacter. The sequence goes on from JAUNBU010000016.1 coordinate 14,807, forward strand.
TGCTCCGGATTCTCTACTACAGGGGCTTCGATCCTAAGCGATGTAGAATCCCTGCCGAGAGGCATCCTGTTCTGGCGGTCCTTCACTCACTGGATCGGCGGTATGGGCATCCTGATCTTTGCCATCGCCCTCATGCCTTCTCTGGGAATCAGCGGTCAGAACATCGCCGTATCCGAAACTCCGGGACCGTCTCTTGATAAGACTTCTCCGAAGATGTCCGATACTGCAAAGGCGCTCTATACCATCTATCTGCTGTTCACGGTAGTTGAAACTATCATGCTGATGCTGGGCGGTATGAGCCTCTATGATGCGCTGATCCACACCTTCGGCACAGTTGGAACGGGCGGATTTTCTTCCTACAACGACAGCATCGGTCACTTCGACAGCACATATATCAGAATGACTGTCACAGGCTTTATGGTGCTGTGCGGCATCAATTTCAACCTGTATTTTTTCTCCCTGAAGCGTGGGCTTCGTACCGTTTTAGAGGACTCGGAAATAAAGCTCTACCTGCTGTTTCTGGCGCTTTCCACCTTCTTTATCTTCACGGTACTCATGGTGACGGGTCAATATGGATCCCCGGGAGATGCAGCTTCCGATTCCGTGTTCCAGACTGCCTCCATACTGACCACCACAGGATATGCCACGGCAGACTACGAAACTTGGCCGTCCATCTGTCAGATGGTGCTGCTGCTCCTCATGTTCGTGGGAGGCTGCTCATCCTCCACCAGCGGAGGCATCAAGGTAGTAAGGATCCTGGTGCTGCTGAAGCTGATCCGCAGGGGAATCTCCACCAGGCTCCATCCCAACGTCATCGAAACCGTAAAGCTCAATGGCAAAAACATGTCCAGCGATACTGTTTCTGCCATTGTCAATCATATATTCCTTTATATTGTCCTGGTGTTCTTCGGTGCATTCATAGTATCCTTTGAAAACATAGATTTGATAACCTGTTTTTCTTCGGTCATCACGTGTCTGGGCAATATAGGTCCCGGATTCGGTGCCATCGGACCTGCCGAGAATTTCTCCGGCATGACGGAATTGTCCAAAGGTCTGCTGGCCATCTATATGATCGCAGGACGGCTGGAATTATACACGCTGTTCATCATCCTGACACCTAGATTCTGGAACCAGGACTACTGATACAGTCTGATACGGGAGTTTTTATGACGAGAGCATCACTCAACTACAAAGCCATTGCGAAGATCCTTGGCGTCATAATCTGCATCACCGGTGTGTCCATGCTGATCCCATGGATCTATGCGGAAGCAACCGGTGATTTTGCTGCGGCGGAAGGCTTCAGGCAGTGCGCCCCTGCCACCCTGCTTCTGGGCGGTGTGCTGAGCATTTCCATCAAAGGGACCCGTGCAAAGTTCAGGGCCAGGGAAGGCTATCTGATCGTAGCCCTCTGCTGGATCATCGCATCCTTTATCGGTGCGTTCCCTTACTACTTATCCGGCTTCACGGATAATTTCGTGGATGCTGTCTTCGAGGCCACCTCCGGGTTTACCACCACAGGCTGCACCGCCGTATCCGGTTCCGTTCTCACAAGGAGCCTGCTGCTGTGGAAAGCCATTTCCCACTGGCTTGGCGGCATGGGAATACTGGTATTCGTCATATCCATACTGCCTGCCCTAGGCATAAACGGGCAGCTTATTGCCAGGGCCGAAACACCGGGTCCTGTGCTGGAGAAGATGACCGTAAGGATGAGCGACTCTGCCAAGATCCTTTACATCACCTATTTCAGTTTTACCCTGGCGGAATTCATTCTACTCATGCTGTCGGGCAAAATGCCCGTCTTCGATGCCATTATCAACACCATGGGAAGCATCAGCACGGGAGGTCTTCTGGTACATCCGACGGGTATCGCTTACTATGACAGCGTATATGTGGAGCTTGTTATCTCACTGTTCTGCATTCTCGCCTCCGTCAACTTCGTGCTGTACCACTACCTTGCCACAAGGAAATTTTCATATATCATCAAGGACATCGAGCTGAGAGCCTATCTGGTCATCATCGCAGGCGCCACCATCATCTGCACCCTGGGGCTGATCCTTGCCAACGGCGATACCTTCGGTCAGGCGCTGAGGGATTCTTTCTTCCAGGTTGTCAGCATGGCTACGACTGCCGGCTACACCAGATCCCCGTATCTCGTGTGGCCTGTGGTATGCCAGATGGTACTGTTGACCCTCATGTTCATCGGCGGCTGTTCCGCATCCACATCCGGTTCCATCAAGGTGATCCGGATACTGGTAATGCTTAAGCTGATCTGGCGTGGATGTATCAAGCGGATACACCCACGGTCCGTAGTCGCCGTAAAACTGGGAAAAAATGCAGTCTCCGCACCGGTAGTCGGAGGTATCACCGTGTTCATCCTGGTTTACATGGGGTTATTTCTGTTGTCGTCCTTCATCCTTTCCTTCCAGGGTCTGGATCTGGAAACCACGCTTACGGCTACCCTTGCCATGATGTCCAATACGGGCGCAGCCTTCGGGGAAACCGCATCCCTTGGCAACTTTTCCCTGTTTCATCCCCTGCTGAAGCTGTATCTCAGCGGGCTGATGATCGTAGGAAGACTGGAGCTGTTCACCATCATCATCCTGTTCACCAGGAATTTCTGGGGAAAAGACCGATAACTCTCCGGAAACCTGAAAACACTCCTAAAATCGGCATGAAAAACATAAAAAATGGCAATCCTAATCCTATATACCGTACCGACCGTACGCATAAAATAGGGAGGATTTGCCAATGAAAGTAAAAGATCTCATGAGCACCAACATCACGTGCATAAACGAAAACACATCCGTATCTCAGATAGCTAAGCAGATGCGCAAGGAAAACGTAGGAAGCCTGCCGGTATGCGACGACAACGGGCATCTGAAAGGCATCGTCACAGACAGAGATCTGGTTCTCCGCGTGCTCGCCAAATACTACACCGCCAATCCCGATCCGGCGCTGGAGCTCTCCGTAGAAAACAGGGATATTTCCCACATGCGCTCCAGGGACATCATGACCCTGGATCCTGTCACAGTTTCTCCCGACACCAACACCCATGACGCAGCCCTGCTGTTTTCGGCTCATAAAGTCCGCCGTCTTCCCGTAGTGGAAAATTCGAAAATCGTCGGGATGCTCTCTCTTGGCGATCTTGCCGTGAAGCCGATCTGCGTAGACGAAGCGGGAGACGCCCTGTCTTCCATCAGTCTTCCCGATGGTCTTCAAGCAAAAAATTGATTTCACGCCGCTCCAGATCCACACTCTCCACCAGAATAGTCGCCTCATCACCCAGCTTATAGGTCTTGTGGTTGCGCCTGCCCATCAGCGTGTATTTCTCCGGGATAAAGTCGTAGTAGTCATCTCTTAGATCCTCCAGCCTTATCATTCCCTCAACCGTGTTCTCCAGCTGGACGTATATGCCGTGCCCCGTCACGCCGCTTATGATACCGTCGTAGACTTCTCCAATATGATAGGTCATGTACTCCGCCTTTTTCAGCTTCTCAACTTCCCGCTCCGCTTCGATAGCCTTGCGCTCCGCAACGGAAGAAATATCCGCCGCTTCCGAGGCTTTCTTTCGGAAGTGCTTCAGTCCTTTGGCGCTCATCTCTTCTTTGATGGCCGCCTTGATTATCCGGTGTATCATCAGATCCGGATACCGTCTGATAGGCGATGTGAAGTGGCAGTAATACTTGAGGGCAAGACCGAAATGCCCCCGGCACTCCGTACTGTAAAACGCCTTCTGCATGGATCGCAGGGTAACTGAATTCACCACATTTTCGTTGGGCTTGCCCGCCACCTGCTCCAGTACCTTGCTCACCGCCTTAGGATGGATGGTCTCAGAGCTTCCCTTGAGTGAAATCCCGAAGCTCATGAGAAAGGTCTTCAGCTGCCTGAGCTTTTCCTGCTCCGGCTTTTCGTGCACCCTGTATACGAATGGCATCTCCATCCAGTAAAAGTGCTCCGCCACCGTTTCGTTTGCCAAAAGCATGAATTCTTCGATCAGCTTATTGGCGCTCCTTCTCTCGGTAGTCTCGATGCTTACCGGGATCCCCTGCTTGTTCAGAGTTATATAGGCTTCGTCCAGGTCGAAGTCCAGGCTCCCCCTGTCGGATCTGTTTCGCCGCAGCAAAAGCGCCAGCTCGTTCATAGTAAAAAGGTCTTCCTTGATATGGGCATATTTCTCGACCATGACCTCATCATGGTTTTCGAGCAGGTCGGAAATATCATCGTATACGAGGCGTTCACAGGAATTGATGAGGCTCTCGTAGATTTCATGACCGATGACCACACCTTTATCCGTGATCTCCATATCTATGGAAAGGGTAAGCCTGTCCTCATGGGGATTGAGGCTGCATATGTCGTTGGAAAGGTCTTTAGGCAGCATAGGGATCACCTGATCCAAAAGGTAAACGCTTGTTGCCCGCTTGAGAGCTTCCTTGTCAAGCGGTCCGTCTTCTCTCACGTAATGAGCAACATCTGCAATATGGACACCCAGAAGATAATTGCCGTTATCCAAGCGTTCAATGGATACCGCATCGTCAAAATCCTTGGAATCCGCCCCATCTATGGTAAAAATCTTTTTATGGCGCAGATCCCGTCTTCCCGTCAGATCCTGCTGACGGATCCCCCGCTTTCTCATGGCTTTGGCTTCGGCATTCACCTTGCTTGGAAAGCTGTCTCGCATATCATAGCTTCTGGCGATAGCTTTGATATCGCCGCCCGGCTGACCGCCTCTGCTGATGATCTCCGTGATACGACCTTCGGCGCTGTCGTGCTTATCGGGATAGCGTGTGATCTGTACCACTACTTTGTCTCCCCGCTGGGCGCCTGCGAAATCCTTTTTTCTCACGAATATATCTTCACGGTACTTCTTGCTCTCAGGTATGACAAATCCGAATTTCTTACTCTTCTCAAAGGTTCCCACCACTTCGGTGATGTTCCTGCTGATAACACCTGTGATGATCCCTTCGGGAGATTCCTTCCAGAGCGCCTCCGGAATCAGGTCCACCTCCACCATATCCCCGTTCATAGCTCCGTTGATGCAGTTTGCCGCAATAAAAATATCCTGCTCCAGTTCATCGCAGGTTACGAATCCAAAGCCTCTCCTGTGTTTCTCCAAAGTCCCGGTAAACCGCCGGCGTCTTTTTTTCTTAGCCATCTTCTCTCTCCCCTTTCTTCTCAATTGATTGTACAGCATAAAAGGTGGCAGCGCCACCTTTTATACGATTTACTTCTCTGTTTCTTTAATTGTTTCGCGTTTCTGACTCGTTTGTGTCTTTGCCGTCCATATCATCGACTGCATCTTTGGCATCATCGACAACATCTTCTGCGCCGTCTTTTATGGAATTTCCATCGTTGGTGCCGTCGTTGGTGTTGGTATCGGTAGTTTCTTCAATGACACTTCCATCGTCAGCATTATCGTTGGCAGTTCCGTCTCCGCATCCCGCAAAGGCTAAGAGAGATACACAAAGCATCATGACTGCCAGGATCCTTAACTTTTTCATCACTTTTCTCCTCTCTTGTTTTCTCTCATAGTATCTGTAGTTTAAAAGAAAATATTTCAAAAGGAGATTTGTAATTTCTGTAATTTT
>JAUNBU010000191.1:0-1078 GCA_030526925.1 Bacillota bacterium
GTGATATTGTAGGCTGCCAGCTTCTTAACTGTCTCGCCTGCCACTTCCTCTACGGCATCCTTTACTTCTTCTGCTTCAACCTTCTCTACCGACAGAGTGGTTCCCTCAGGCAGTGCACCCTTAGGCGCTTTGACGGTGATCACTGCGCCATCCTCTGCAGTTGCTGTCAGCGTCTGCTCCGGCATGTCGATCTCGCCATCCTGTTCTTCACCCTCTGCTTTTGGTTCTTCCGATGCGGCGTCTCCCTCAGCAGTTCCTTCTGTATCCTTCGTCACTGCCTTATCGGCAACTTCTTCGGATCCTTCTGCATTCGGTTCTGTCACATCGCTGTCTTCAGACACATCCGCTGTTACATCTTCCTCAGAAGCGTTCTCAACGGTGGTCGGTTGCTGTGTGCCTTCCAGGGTTGCAGCTGTCGCAAAGGACATTGCTACCTGGCTCAATACCATTACTACTATGAGAATGATACTGATAGTCTTGGCAATCTTCCACTTTGATTTCATGACGTTTTCCCCTTTCTTAAAAGTTTACATCCATAAAATTTATAATTGATTAACGATTTCTTTACCTACAATCCTTGATTGTATCTATGATTATAACTACCATTAGTTACTTATCGGTTACAAATCAAAGTTTTTTCAAAAAAAGTTTATCTTTTTTAACTTTTTTCTATTTTCCGTCCGCTTTTTGCCCTTATTTGCATTTGAAAAAGAGATATTCGCTCTTAAAAGCAAATATCTCCCTTTTCGTTTAGGTTCTTACGTCTGCATTATCGTACTTATTTTCCTGCAAGCTGCTGCTCGGCCATTTCAACCAGTTTCTTGGTCATATAGCCGCCAACGTAACCGTTCTGTCTAGCAGTAAGGTTGCCCTTATCAGCCTGTTCATAATTAGACAGTCCCAGTTCGTTCGCCACTTCAGTCTTTAAGTTCTTTAATGCCGGCTTTACACTAGCACTATTCATCTTTTCCTGTAATGACATGTTTTCTCACCTCCTGTACTAATAATTTAACCTGAGGCGACAAAAGTATTACAAGCAATTATTACATACGTTGCCGTGTTTTCCCATTTAGAGATT
>JAUNBU010000191.1:1178-3437 GCA_030526925.1 Bacillota bacterium
TGGAGCTGTGCCAGACCGAACCGCTCGGCATTTTCGATGACTATGACTGTAGCATTGGGCACGTTGATCCCCACTTCTATTACAACAGTAGCGATGAGCACCTGTATGTCACCGAAATAAAACCGCTCCATGATCTCATCCTTCTCTGCCTGCTTCATGGCTCCGTGGATCAAAGCTACATTATGATTATTAAAGCGTTTCGCCAATTCCTCCGCCGTCTGCTGCGCGGATTTGGCATCCAGCAGCTCCGAATCCTCGATGAGCGGCGTCACCACGTATGCCTGACGTCCCTGCTGAAGCTGCTTTTCCACAAAATCATAGCACTTATCCCTCTGCTCAGCCTTCAATGTCCTGGTTTCGATCTTCTGCCTGCCCGGTGGCAGCTCGTCGATGACCGACACATCCAGATCGCCGTACAGCACAACCGCCAGCGTCCGCGGGATAGGCGTCGCCGTCATCACCAGGATATTAGGATTTCCTCCCTTTTCCTTCAGCTTGATCCGCTGGTTGACGCCGAAGCGATGCTGCTCGTCGGTGATCACAAGTCCCAGACTCTTAAACTCCACCTCCGGCTGGATGATGGCGTGAGTCCCTGCGAGGATCCGGATCTTCCCTTCCTTTAGTCTTTCCAAAACCTCTCTTTTTTCTGCCGCCTTCATAGAACCGGAAAGAAATCCCACTTCTATATCGTGCTTTTCAAAGCTTTTTTTCAAGCCGTCAAAGTGCTGGCGCGCCAAAATCTCCGTAGGAGCCATGATGACCGCCTGATAGCCGCTTTTTACAGCCTTATACATGGCGATCTCCGCAACCGCCGTCTTGCCGGAACCTACGTCACCCTGGACCAGCCGATTCATGGGTTTGGCGCTTTCCAGATCAGCCTCGATCTCCGAAGCGCATCTTTTCTGTGCGCCCGTAAGCGGGAAAGGCATGGACTCTATGTATGGTGTTATCTCTGCTTTTTTGGAAAAGGCAATGCCGCCGCTGCCCGCTCCGACCTTTTGCCTTGCCGCCAAAAGGCCTGTCTGGAGCACCAGCAGCTCGTCGAATACCAACCTGTATTTGGCCTCCAGCAGCCTTTGCCTTTCCTTAGGGAAATGTATGTTTTCCAAAGCGTATGGCAGGCTGCAGAGCCTGTTCTTTGTCACCAGCTCCTGAGGCAAAAATTCTTCTGCCGCATCCCAGAGCTCCCGGGCGCGCCGCTGCCAGTTTCGCATTTCCTTTTGACTGATGCCTTTAGTCAGAGGATAGACAGGCAGGATCCCCGCCGCCTGCTCCTCCCGGCTGCTGAAATCGGGATGTATCATCTGCATTTTACCGAAGTTGCTGACCGGTCTGCCGTAGAAGATGTATTCCTGATCTCTCTTGAAGCTGTTCTGAAGATAGCGTGCATTAAAAAAAACAACCTCCAGCGAGCCGGTATCGTCGGTTACCAGCAGCCTCAGCAGTTGCTTCCCTCCGTATCTGCGTCCGTCCTTGACTATCAGGGTCACCTTGGCTTTGATGACAGCCGCCTGTTCTTCCCGAAGCTGAGAGATGGGGATACAGTTCCGTCTGTCCTCATAATCTCTGGGGAAGAAAAAAACCAAGTCTTCAAGGGTGTTGATATTGAGTTTTGCCAGGGCTTCGGCTTTCTTGGGACCGATGCCTTTCAGCTCTGTCACCTTGTCCTTTAGCTTCATCTATATACGCTCCTCTTACGTGAATCTTACCTGCTCACCTCGATGTGCCGCTTGGCTATGTTCCTGGAAAGGGTACCCGTAACGACTACCGTCACCTTGGTGGGCTTTTCGCCCATGATCTTTTCCATGTTCTCGTATACGGAATCTATGATCTTGGATGTGACCTGCTTGATGCTCGTCCCGAAATGCACTATGACGTACACCTGGATCTCAACGCCGAATTCGTCTTCCTTGATCTGGATGCCGCCGGTCTCTTCATTGTATAAGTTGATTTTAGATGCGATCCCCGGCACCACGTTCATGTACTTGCCCTTGTAGTTGAGGATCTCAGCTTTGCCCTCGCAGCTCTCTACTGCGTCTATGACGATCTTATTTATGATGTTTTGGGAAAAATGGATGTTTCCCAGCTTTGTTTCAAGTTCAAACACGATTTTCTCCTTTTGCGGCTATTATTCTAAGGGGAGCGCAGCTCTCAGTATTATTATATCCCAGCTTGGGATTTTTGTATATCGTTCTTTTTTGATCGTTTGTGTCAAGTAAACGTTGGCACTTTTTCTGATTTCCTTTAAATGTCAGCAAA
>JAUNBU010000192.1 GCA_030526925.1 Bacillota bacterium
AAGAGGCAGGGTAAGGACGCCGATTGGGCTGAGAAAGTTATCGTAGCTGACTACGACGAAGAGAGAGCAAAGAAAGTCGCCAACGAAATCTGCGGCGGCGGCAAATTCGTACCTGCCAAGATCGACGCCATGAGCGCTGACAGCATCAAATCTGTAATCAAAGAATTTGGCGCTGATTTCGCTATGAATGCGTGTGACCCTAGAATGAACGAAACAATCTTCGATACTTGTCTGGAAGCAGGCATCGGATATCTGGACTGCGCTATGACGCTGGGTACGGAGCATCCTGAGAAGCCTTACGAGCTGGCCAACATCAAGCTGGGTGACTATCAGTTCGCAAAGCAGAAGGAATGGGAAAAGTCCGGCAACATCGCAATCTGCGGTTCCGGCGTAGAGCCTGGTATGGCAGACGTATTTGCAAAATACGCAGACAAGCATCTGTTTGACAAGATCGACAGAGTTGACGTAAGAGATGGCGACAACTATGGAAACACTGATTCCGACTTCGGATTCTCCGTATGGACTACCATCGAAGAGTGCTTGCAGCCGCCTGTTATTTGGGAAAAGGACGAAGAGCATCCTGAAGGACACTGGTATTGTACCGAACAGTTCTCAGAGCCTGAGATCTTCAACTTCCCTGGCGGAATCGGCGACGTAGAGGTTGTAAACGTAGAGCACGAAGAGGTTCTGCTTGTTCCTAGAGAAATCGACTGTAACAGAGTTACCTTCAAGTACGGTGTTCCGGCTGAATTCAGAAGCAAGCTTCTGGTTCTCCACGAATACGGCCTTGCTGACAAGAAGACGAAGATCAAGGTTGGCGATGCAGAGATCACTCCTAGAGATTTCGTCTGCAAGGTTATCCCTAGCCCGGTAGATGCAACTATGACCATGACAGGCAAGGGATGTGCAGGAACTTGGGTAACAGGATGGAAAGACGGCAAATACAGATCCGTATACCTGTATCAGATCGCTGATAACCAGGAATGCATCAAGAAGTACACGACCAACTCGGTAGTTGCACAGACTGCAGTAGGTCCTGTAATCATGATGGAACTCATCGCTAAAGGAATCTGGAAAGATGCCGGAGCATGGGGTCCTGAGCACTTCGATCCGGATCCATTCGTAGAAAGACTGGCTAAGTACGAGTTCCCTGCAGGAATCAAAGAAATGGATTCCGAATATGCAGACATGCTCAACGAAAAGCAGATGCTGGATCTTCTGGGCAAATAAACCGAATAACAGCACAGATAAAATCAACGACGGCGACAGTAGCGATACTGCCGCCGTTTTTTTGCGGCTGTTTTTTGTCGGCAACTAAAAATTGACTATTTTGAATTTTCAACATATAATAATTACATGAGGGATTGCAACAATGTTCTGAACGAAAGGAGGAGGATCATGCGAAAATTTACAGCTCTCATTGTCTCTCTGGCAATGGTACTGGCCTTTGCTTTGAGCGGCTGCGGGGGCAGCGAAACAACGGTGGATGAGACCGCGCCCGAGCATTTCATTCTGACCGGCGCTTACGAGGACGGCATCATCAACTTGACGGAGGTCAGCGATGAAGCCGAAGTTGTCATCTGGAATGAAGAAAGCGGTGAGTTCGAAGAAGGGGAGCTTTCTCAGGACACCGTAGTAGGGAACTTTACGAAGCTGTCAGAAAAGGACGATGACGGCGTAGCGGGAAAGGTGGAGATCGTTCCATATGAATCCAAGGCGGAATTTTGGGATGAAGACGCCCTCTGGATCGACGGTGCGGGAATCGATTCTGATCCTGCTGTAGACGATGCCACCGGAGCAGAAGTATACTCTGCCGAATACAGGATCCCGATGGGCGAACGTATCCTGGCAGGCTTCAAGTTGGGAGACTACAGCGGCACTACGGACTTTTCCAACCTGGCAACGAGCACTTATTGGACCGATAACGACTATTATCATGCCACGTCCGATGATACCCTGACGATGCTGACGGGATACAAGACCTATTTGCAGACCACCAGCTGGACCTGCGGGCTAGCGTCTATAGCCACGGCTTTGGAATGGTACGGCGTGCGTGATGGATTAAACGATATTGACCTGGCGGCACTCAGAGGCGACGAGGGAGCAGAATCCTTTGCGCGAGGAACGGAAATCAACGAGATGGTCAACGTGTTCAATGCCCTGACCGATTTGGGGATCACAGGAGAATGGGAGATCACAACATCCGACGACGATCCTGACCTGCTCTACGATCCGGAATGGATACAGAACGAACTGAAGGCGGGACATCCGATCATCGCAGGCTGGAACTCCTTCGGATGGCATTATCAGACCATCATCGGCTACGACAACATGGGGACTGAAGACACCCTGGATGATGTGCTGATTCTCATGGATCCTTACGACACCACGGATCACGACAACAACGGCTATGCTGTCGAATCCTATGAACGGCTTGCATACGGAACCTGGACCTCTCCAACGGAGGTTGCAGGAACCAAGTTCATCACGGCAGCGCCTGCCGAAGGCTGGGAATATGAGCCTACCATGGGTGAGGGGATTGCAGAAGATTACAACAATGCAGGCGTTTTCACCGATGACAACAAGCTGCCTTACGGCAATACAGCACAGGATCTGAAGAAGCATTATCCTGATACGGAAGCGCTTGGAGATAACGGACTGGCGGGAGCCGCTACCGGTGGATATGAGCGCTCCGGCGACCACAACTATTCTCCGTATTACAAGTTCTTCGATTTCTACAATATGGAGGATACGGAGACAAGACAGATACTCAACAACTTCCAGACGCTGCAGCAATCAACCGAATGGACCTGCGGAACCACTTCGGCTACCATGGTGATGAACTGGTTTGGCATGCTGGAAGGTGAGACCGACATAAGCCTGGCAACCAAGAGGCAGGATGGAGACACCGGTGCGACCTATCTTTCCGGCATGGAGGAAGTGTTCCAGTATATGAACGATACATACGATCAGGATTGGACCTGGTTCACCAATCAGGACCTTGACGATCCACAGGGTGAGGAATCCTACATAGGTGACTACTGCCTGCAGGCAGGAACTCTGGAAGATTGGTACGGGCTGATTCCGTATCTGCTGGAAAACGACATCCCGATGATGATCGGATGGGATGAATGGGGCGGCCACTGGCAGGTGATCATAGGCTACGACGATATGGGCACTCCGGAGGCGACCCAGGACGACGTGCTGATTCTGGCAGATCCATACGATACCACGGACCACAACCAGGACGGCTACGTGATCGAGAGCTTTGAGCGGTTGGTATATGGATGGTATTCCAGTTTCGAAGAGGAAAATACCCACAACGACTTCATCGTTGCTTTCCCTGCCGGGGAAAAGGCAGATGTGATCGAAGCCCTGGGGCTGGAACAGTAGTAAACACACTAAAAAGGAGACAGCGTTTCTTCGCTT
>JAUNBU010000193.1 GCA_030526925.1 Bacillota bacterium
AAGAAGTATCCCAACGTGAAGGCGGCTACCGAGGAGATCGTCAATCTCAGCGCCATCCTGTCGCTGCCTAAGGGGACAGAATATTTTCTGAGCGACCTGCACGGAGAGCACGAATCCTTTATCCATATGCTCAAGAGCGCTTCCGGCGTGATCAAGTCCAAGATCGACGAGATCTTCGGTCCCGATCTGACAAGAGACGAGCGGGAAGAGCTGGCGGCGCTGGTCTACAATGCGGAGGCGGAGATCAAGCGGAGGAAAAAGAGCAGCATAGACTTTGACAAATGGTGCAAGGAATCCATTTTGCGCTTAGTTCTCATCTGTAAATCCGTTTCCATAAAATACACCAGATCCAAAGTGAGAAAACGATTGCCCAAGGAATACGCCTACATCCTGGATGAGCTTTTACATACGGAGGATGAAGCCAATAAGGGCAATTACTACGGACAGATCATCAATACCATCGTGGAGTGCGGTGTTGCTGAGGAATTTATCGAGGAACTGACGGAGGTAATCAGTTCCCTGGCAGTTGACCGGCTGCATATCATCGGGGATATATGGGACAGAGGGGCTCATCCCGATGCCATCATGGATTTTCTCATGAACTACCATGACGTGGATTTCCAGTGGGGCAACCACGACATCGTATGGATGGGTGCGGCTACAGGCAACTGGGCGTGCATCACCAACGTTCTGAGGATGAACATCAGCTACAACAACTTCGACATGCTGGAGATCGGCTACGGCATCAACCTGAGACCTCTCGCCACCATGGCAGAGAAGATATATGGAGACGACCCTTGTGAATTTTTCATGCCGAAGCGTCTGGACGAAAACAAATACGATCCGGTAGAGGATCAGCTGGCTGCCAGGATGAACAAGGCTATTGCCATCTGCCAGTTCAAGGTGGAAGGACAGAGAATAATGGCGCACCCGGAATACGATTTGGACAACAGGCTGCTGCTTGATAAGATCGACTTTGAAAAGGGGACCATAAAGCTGCGGGACGGCGAATTCCCGCTGAGAGATACCAATTTCCCTACCATCGATCCGGCGGATCCTTATAAGCTGTCGGAAGACGAGGAGGTCATGCTCAACGCCATAGAGGCGGCATTTCTTCAGAGTGAAAAGCTGCAAGCCCACATCAAATTCATGTACAGCCACGGTGCCCTTTACACCATAGTCAACGGCAACCTGATGTACCACGGATGCATCCCTATGAATGAGGACGGAAACTTTGAGATGTGTACGGTCAACGGCGTAACCACCTCCGGCAAGGCATACATGGACTACTTGGACGATCAGGTGAGAAAGGCATACTTCAACCCTGACGAGTCGGAAGAAATCGGCAGGTCGGGAGATCTGATGTGGTATCTGTGGCTGGGGAGCAAATCGCCGTTGTTTGGCAAGGATCAGATGACAACCTTCGAGAGGTGCTTCGTGGCAGACAAAGCCACTCATAAGGAACACACGGTGCCATATTACAAGCTGATACAGAAGAAAGAAATCTGCGAAAAAATACTGACCGAGTTCGGCTTAGATCCGGCAACGTCCCACATCCTCAACGGTCATGTGCCGGTAAAGATCAAGGACGGGGAAAGTCCGGTCAAGGGCGAAGGAAAGCTGTTCGTCATCGATGGCGGCATGTCCAAGGCATACCAGAAGCAGACGGGGATCGCAGGCTACACGTTCATTTTCAATTCCAGGTACATGGCCCTTGCGGAGCATAAGCCATACAGCCCTTTGCAGGCGGACGGAACTCAGGTATTTCATTCTCCGGTGATCCGGACCGTTAAGACTCTGGAAAAGAGGATGCTGGTGCGGGATACGGACCTTGGAAAGGAACTGGAGCGTGAAGTAGAGGAACTGAAGGCTCTCGTGAGGGCATACAGAACGGGCGAACTAAAGGAAAATTAACGGTTTCTAAAGGCTTGCTAAAATCCTTGGGACAAAGTATAAAAACCTCTTGCAAATGATAGGGAAAAGTGGTTTAATAGGTATGTATGATTGTTACAAATATAACGATGTGATCGTTCATTGCGGTGAGTAACATGATTAACCGTTATTAATAATTAAGGAGGCATTTACATGAACTTTCAACTGACGAAGGAACAAGAATTCGTAAAGAAAATGGTAAGAGAGTTTGCCGAAACAGAGGTTGAACCTTTGGCTGCGGACATTGACCAGGAACACAGATTTCCGGTTGAGACCGTAGAAAAAATGGCAAAATACGGCCTTTTGGGCATACCATTCCCAACCGAGTATGGTGGAGCAGGCGGGGATCACATCTCCTACGCAATCACTGTTGAAGAACTCTCAAGAGTTTGCGCATCAACAGGCGTTATCTGTTCGGCACATACTTCACTTTGCTGCTGGCCGATTTTCAACTGGGGAAATGAAGAACAGAAGAAAAAGTATCTCCCTGACTTACTTTCCGGTAAGAAGCTGGGCGCTTTCGGTCTGACGGAGCCTAATGCAGGAACCGACGCATCCGGACAGCAGACAAGAGCAGAAGACATGGGTGATCACTGGCTGCTTAACGGAGCCAAGGTATTTATCACCAACGGCGGATATGCTGACGTATTCGTTGTAATGGCCATGACTGACAAGTCAAAGGGCAATCACGGAATCAGTGCTTTCATCGTAGAAAAAGGCGATGAAGGATTTTCGATAGGTAAGACCGAGGATAAGATGGGTATCTGCGCATCTTCCACAACTGAGCTTATTTTCCAGAACTGCAAGGTTCCTAAGGACAGGCTGCTTGCAGAAGTGGGACAGGGCTTCAAGGTTGCCATGTCCACGCTGGACGGCGGACGTATCGGTATCGCTTCCCAGGCTCTGGGTATTGCACAGGGCGCTCTGGACGTGACCATCGATTACATGAAGGCAAGAAAGCAGTTTGGAAAGAAGCTGTCACAGATGCAGGGACTCCAGTTCGAAGTTGCTGACCTGGCAACCAGGATCGAAGCCGCAAGACTTCTTGTTTACAAGGCTGCTGACATGAAAGACAAGCATCTTCCTTACGGAATGAATGCTGCTATGGCGAAGCTGTTTGCTGCAGAGACTGCAATGCACGTAACGACTAAGTGCGTACAGCTCCACGGCGGATACGGCTACACCAAGGATTATCCGGTAGAGAGAATGATGAGAGATGCCAAGATCACTGAGATCTATGAAGGAACTTCAGAAGTTCAGAAGATGGTAATCTCCGCAGCAGTGATCGGTAAATAAGAAAGAAGGAGGAAATAAACAATGGCATTTAAAATTTTAGTATGTGCAAAGCAGGTTCCTGATACTAATGAAATCAAGATAAACCCTGAAACAGGCACATTGATCAGAGACGGTGTTGTCAGCATTTTGAACCATGATGATGCCAACGCTCTGGAAGAAGCTTTGAAATTAAAAGATAAATACGATGACGTTAC
>JAUNBU010000017.1 GCA_030526925.1 Bacillota bacterium
ATCTGTAGTTTAAAAGAAAATATTTCAAAAGGAGATTTGTAATTTCTGTAATTTTAAATGTAAACCTTTTCGATGTTGTCCGAATTGGTCACATAAACTATGGTAGCATAGCACAGGTCAAAGTCCACCGTGTCGCCCACCTTGATGTCGGTTTCGGCGTCCTCCACATCCAGGATGGTATGGTCGCTGGACGCACCCAATACCTGAATCCCCTTATCTCTCGGAATCAGTTCTTCAGGGAATGCATAGTCCACCTTGCCAAGAGCAAGCAACGCACGCTTTCTGATCCCTCTGTCCTCATATGTCGGCTGATTGCCAAAAGCATCAAACATGATCTCGCCCACAGGGTGGGTCGGCTTATTCTTTACCTCGATAACTTCCGCTCTCAGGGTAAAAGCGTCTTTATTGAGAAAACTCATATCGTATCCCCACAGATCCTGCAGATCCTTTGCCAGAAGAATCCCTTCTCCCACTCTCAGCAGGTTGATCCTTCTCGGCAGATTGTCTTCCAAAATACGCGGAAGCGTGCTGGTGGCACCGCCGGAAATGAATTCCAGCTCTCTTCCGATTTTTTCTTCGATTTCTTCGGCACAAACAACCAGCTCCTGCAGCTTTGCCGGTGTCGCCGCTACGGCTCCGTAACAGCCCAGATTAGTGCCCACGCCCGCCAGCTCCAGATTGTGCAGGTCGTTTTCCACCATGAGAGCCGCTTCCATCAGCTCCTCCTTATCCCAGAAGCCTTCCCGGAGATCTCCCAGATCCACCATCAGTATCACCTTGTGGTTTTTATCCTGCAGACCTGCCTGGCTGTTGAGGGCTTTAAGCACTTCTATTTCGCTGTTGAGGCTGATGTCCGTAAGACGTACCACGTCCGCCACCTCGCTGAGCATAGGCACGCGGATCATCATCAGCGGCGTCTGGATCCCTCTGTCCTTCAGCGGCTCCAGCTGCTCCAGCCTGGATGATGCGATGAATCTGCATCCCGCCCGCTCGAACTGCTCCACGCACTCAAAGAGCCCTGTGCAGCCCTTGATAACGCCCGCCACTTCAACACCTTTGTCGATGCACATCAGCTTTACCTTCTCAATATTGTGCCTCAGCTTGGCAAGGTCTACCACAAGCTTAGGGTATCTGTTTTGTGAAACCATTTCCTACTCCTCCTTCTTGTTGCCTTCGGCAAACCGTATAAGTTTATTGGAAGTATTTTTTTCAAAATCCTTCTTTCTCAGTATGACTTTCTTTATTTTCCTGAAGAAAGGAGAGTCCTCATTGATCTTATCTACTTCCTTCCAAACCAGATTCTTCACGTCTTCTTCCGTGTAGTCGCTCCCCAGGATTTCTTCCACTTCTTCCTGGTCCACCTTGATGGATGCCACTATGGTAATATCCTGCTCATCGGAAAGGTCCTGACCGAACACGAATGCTTCCTCCACAAAGGTTATATTCCCCAGCAGGTACTCCAGTTCCTCCGGATAGACGTTTTTACCGTTCTTTGTGATGATCACGTTCTTCTTTCTTCCGGTTATATAGGCATATCCTTTGTAATCGATGTATCCCAGATCTCCCGTATGGAACCAGCCTTCTTCGTCGATGACCTGCTTGGTTTCCTCTGGCATTTGATAGTAACCCATCATCACGTTGTCGCCTCTGAGGCAAAGCTCTCCCACGCCTTCCTCGTTCACATCTATGGCCTTCATTTCAAAGCCCGGAAACGGTACGCCGATGGACGATGGATTAGGAGCCTGATCCGGATTGAGAGCGCCCATAGGTGCACATTCCGTCAGTCCATATCCCTGGAGCGCCAAGATCCCGAAATTGCGGAATCCGTTGAGGATCTCCGGATTTATTGCTGCTCCTCCGCAAATCAGCAGCCGCATATTGCCGCCGAACACATCAGTGATCTGCTTGAAAAATATCTTTCCGAAATTCAGCCCGATTTTTTTGGTTCCGTTGTTGACCTTGATAACCTTCTTCAGCAGATTTTCCTTACCCTGCTTTCTGATATTCTTCCAGATTGTGTTATACAGCCGTTCAAAGAGCAACGGCACACCGAGAAACATGGTAGGTTTTGCCTCCTGCAGGTTCTTGGTAATGTACTTGAGCCCCTGGCAATAGGCGATAGCAGCCCCCTTGTAAAGAGGCATGAGAAATCCGCTGGTACATTCGTAGGTATGGTGCAAAGGCAGCACGGAAAAGAAGATGTCCCAGTCGTTTACCTTCAGCACGGTAGGCGATACCATCAGGTCCGCCGCAATATTCTTATGGGAAAGCATTACTCCCTTGGAAGCCCCCGTAGTTCCCGATGTAAAGAGCAGGATGCCCATGGCTTCGTTGTCGATCTCCGCATCCAGAAAGCTTCTGTCACCTTCCTCGACCAGGGCTTTTCCCTCTTCGATCATCTGTTTCCAGGAGCAGATCCCGTCCTTTTCTTCCGAGGAATTAAAGCTGATTATCAGCTCCAGCTGCGTATCGCCACTGTCTTTCATATCCCGGAATGCCTGCTCCAGCTTACCTGAACATATTACACAGGAAACCTCTGCTTTGATGACCAGATTCTTCAGCTCGCTGCTGTTCAGCTCCTTGTCCAGAGGTACCACCACCCCTGTACCGCAGGCTACTGCCAGATATGAGCTTGCCCATTGATAACAGTTTTCTCCGATCACGGCGATCCGCTTATCCTTGAACCCCTTGGCGATCAGTGCGGTCCCCAGACCGTTCACGTCCTCCAGCATCTGCCTGTAGGTTATTTTCCTGTACGGTGTGTCGTTGCTGTCCTTCTGCATGAAAGCCGTATGCTCCCCGAAAAGCAGGGTACTGGTTTCGATCATGTGCTTAAGATCCGTGATAGGTCTGCTTTCCTTGTACTTGATATAGGGTCTTTCATCTGCATCGATTTTGGCAACCAGACTCTCAGCCCATTCCATTTCCTTTATCTTTTTTTCGCTCATTGCTTTTGTCACCTTGCTCATTCCTCCTTCCGGGTTATTCATCCTCGTCTCTCATCGCCCCACCCGTCCGTTTTATCTTCCTGGTGGTGGTCTTCTCAAATTCTTCCTCGCGGATCTTGAACCGCTTCACTCTCTTGTATGTAGGCATCTTGTCGTTGACTTCCTCGATGTCTATCTTGATGATGTCCCGGACACCTTCCTCCGTTACATCTCCCAGCTTCTCTTCTATGGCATCGTAAGCCGGATACACCTCCGCCTTGACGATGGTATCTCCGCTCTTCTTATCCAGCGTACCGTAGACCAGTACTTCCTCGATGAAAGGCTGCTCCTGCAAAAGGCTCTCGATCTCTTCCGGGAAAATATTCTTCCCGTTTTTCGTTACGATGACGTTCTTTTTCCTGCCGCAGATGTAAAGGAACCCTTCCTCGTCAAACCTGCCGTAGTCTCCCGTATACAGCCATCCGTCCTTCAAGACTTCCTCGGTCGCTTCCGGATTGTCATAATATCCGATCATTACCGACGGTCCCTTGCAGATGATCTCACCTACACCTTCTTCGTCCTGATCGATTATCTTAACTTCCGTTCCCGGCATCGGCTTGCCTACGGAATCCGCCTTGCTGTAGTAGTCCCTGTTGACTGCGATGATCGGGGAATTTTCCGTCATCCCATAACCCTGTATCATAGGGATGCCCAGCGCCTCGTAGTCCTCGATGACCTGAGGGTTGATGGCAGCGCCTCCCGCAATAAACAGGGAGACATTATTGCCCAGGCTGGTGTGTATCTTGGCAAACAACTTGCGCATGGCTTCCTGCTTATTGTAAAGCTTGGTCCTGCGCGCCAGGTTCATCATGGTCCTCATCTTGCCTGCGGCGCCCGATGCTTCCGCCTGCTTCCAGACCTTGCGGTGCATGGTCTCAAAGACGATGGGAACGCCCACCATAACCGTTGCCTTCGACTCCTTCAGATTCTGCTGGATGTATCTTAAACCTTCGCAGATAGCCACAAACACGCCTTGATAGACGGCAGTAAACACGTGGCAGGTCAGCTCGTAGGTATGATGCATCGGCAGTACCGAAAGACCTCCGCCCGGTCGTCTTATTTTCACGTATTTGGACATATTATATACGTTTGCCGAAATATTTTTGTGGGAAAGCATGACGCCCTTCGCCATGCCTGTGGTCCCCGATGTGAACAACAGTGAACACATGGCTTCCCTGTCTATAACCGCATCGGTAAAGTCGCGGTTGCCTTTTTCCAAAAGCTCTCTGCCCTCTTCCAGCAGCTTGTTCCAGTCCTTGACGCCTCTTTTGGCAACGGTCGGATTCATATTGATCTTCAGCTTGATGCCTTTGACCTTTTTCATTACTGACATCACGGTCTCTTCCATCTTGTTGGAGAAAACCACAGCATCCACCTTTGCCCGTTCCAGCAGGTTCTGGATCTCAATCTCCGGCAGCTCTTTATCGAGAGGCACGATGACCCCTGTTCCGTTGGTTACCGCCAGATAGGTAACTACCCATTTATAGCTGTTCTCTCCGATGAGCGCTACCTTCTTATCCTTAAGCCCCATCTGGATGAATTTGGTTCCCAGGCAGTCAACATCCTCCTTGAACTGAATGTATGAAACGGGACGGTACTCGCCGCCCGGTCTGTCCTTGACCAGAAACGCCGGATCGTCTCCGTACATTTCCGCGCTGGAACAGACCATGTCCCGCAAATCGTTGATATACCTCATTCGATACAATACGTCTTTATACTTTTTACTGTTCAATCACTATCCCTCCTCGCTTTCATCAAGATACGCCTTCAGGAACGTGGCTGCATCCTCAACGCATCCGTCGCAGCTTCGCAATACCTTACCTGTTTCTATTCCCTTTATTTCTCTGCATATGACCGATTGATTTTTCTCTTCAAACTTTTTAGTAAGCTCCTTCATAGCCTTATAGCTGACTTTCTTGGTGGCAGGCTTCGCCAGATTTCCGTCCGACTCCTTCATTCCCACCACTGCTGCCATGCCAGACACGGCGCCGCAGGTTCCCATGGTCCCCATGCCAAAGCCGAATGCCTCCATGCTCTCAAACAGCTCCTTTTCGTCTCTTCCCAGCCTTTCTGCAAAGGCACATGCTACAGCTTGCGCACAGTTATATCCCTTTTTGTGATTCTCGAGCGCTTTCTTTACTTCATCGCACATTCCCGTTTATTCCTTTCCACCGTATTTTTCTGTCAAGATCCTTCCCACGTAAACACCGCTTGCCGATGCCTGCGACAGGGAATGGGTCACGCCCGATCCATCTCCCAGTGCATAGAGCCCCGGTACCTTAGTTTGCAGGTTTTTATCAACTTCGATCTTGGAATTGTAAAATTTGACTTCTACGCCATAGAGAAGCGTATCTTCATTGGCCGTCCCCGGTGCGATCTTATCGAGGGCATAGATCATCTCGATGATGTTATCAAGCTGCCTCTTAGGGATCACCAGACTCAGATCTCCCGGCGTCGCCTGCAGCGTAGGTCGCGTGAAGCACTTTTCCATCCTTCTTCTGCTGCTGCGCCTTCCCTTTACAAGATCCCCGAATCTCTGAAGCAGCACACCGCCGCCCAACATATTAGAGAGCCGTGCGATGGATTCGCCGTACTCGTTGCTGTCCCGGAAAGGCTCCGTGAACTTGTTGGAGACAAGCAGTGCGAAGTTGGTGTTTTCTGTCCTCAGTTCAGGGTCCGCATAGCTGTGACCGTTTACCGTCACGATGCCATTGGTGTTCTCGGCAACCACTTCACCGTAAGGATTCATACAGAACGTCCTCACCATATCGTTGTATTTATCAGTCTTGTACACGATCTTGCTTTCGTATACATCGTCTGTAATATGCTTGAATACCTCTGCCGGCAGCTCCACCCTGACGCCGATATCAACTCTGTTTTTCTTCTGTCCGATCCCCAGCTTATCGCATATGCCGGCGCTCCACCTGGAGCCTGAACGACCCGTAGCCAGCACCAGATCTTTGCAGCCAAAGGTTTCCCCATCGTCCGTTATGACCGTGAAGCTTCCGTTATCCTCCAGTCTCACGTCTTCGATGGTGGCGTGAAACTTCATGTCTATTTTTGATTTGCAGTAATCGAACATCCTGCCCAGTATCTTTACGTTTCTGTCGGTTCCCAGATGTCTCACCCTGGCTTCCAACAGATGTAGGTCGTTTTGCAGGGCTACCGTCTTCAGCTCAGAACTGGCTGTAGAATACAGCTTGGCGTCAGCGCCGCCCATGCTGCACAGCACATCGTCCACATATTCCATCAGCGCCATGGCCTCGTCTGTCCCCACGTAATTGTGAAGATCGCCGCCGAACTGGGTGGTTATGTTGTACTTCCCATCGGAAAGAGTCCCTGCACCACCGTAGCCGTTCATGATGTGACATGGATTGCATTTCACGCAGGTTTTGGCTCCTGCTTTGATAGGGCACTGCCTTTTTTCCAGAGGCGCACCCTTGTCCAGCATAAGAACACTGGCATTTATATCTAGCTTCGCAAGTTCATAGGACATGAAGACGCCGCTGGCGCCCGCTCCTACGATTATAATGTCATAGTCCTTCATAATTTCCTCCGAGTAAAATCAAAGTTACATCTAATTCTATATTATTTCAGGTAAAAATACCATCATTATTTAAACTTTTATGCGCATTTCGCATGACCCCACGAAAAAAAGCCATGAGAAATCCAAATGAATTTCCCATAGCTCCTGCATTCTGAATCGATTGCAACTAGGCTTCTTCTACTGCCAGCTTTTCAAATTCGGAGACTACCTTCTTGAATTCTTCCTCGTCTTCGATCTCGGTCATCTCGTAATCTTCTTCGTATTCCTTGTAACCGTAGATGTAGACGTCCTCGGTTCCCAGCGGGTTCAGGGCTATGTATTCCTTGCCCAGAGCCTCAAATACGCCGAGAATACCGCACTCTTCTTCTTCTCCATCATCGAATTCCAGCGTTACGATATCTTCTTCTTCGTATCCGTATAATTCTTTCTTCTCTGCCATTGTGTTCCTCCGTACATTCTGTCGTGATCCTGTTACTAGGATTACTATACCATTATGTTTTCCTTTTCGCAACAAAATATTCCAATCATTCGTCGGCAAATATCCGCAATTGTCCGATTATTCGTCCCTGCCGTGAAAATATTCCCAGACATTCTGCGCCGCCGCTTGGTTCATGGACGGTGCCTTTCCCAGCTCCTCTATAGATGCGGCTTTGATGGCGTCCACGCTCTTGAAATGATCCAGCAGCGCGCTTCTCCTGGCGGGACCGATGCCACTTATATCGTCCAGCACCGAATTGGCTGCGTTCTTGCCCCTCAGCTTGCGGTGATACTCAATAGCGAAGCGATGGACTTCCTCCTGGATCCGTCCCATGTATTTAAAGAGCAGCGGCTTTCCCTTAAGCGGGAGTTCTTCGTATTCCACCGATCCCAACGGATCCACTCCGGCTCCGCAGGAAGATCCTTGATTTTCCCGGCTTTCTGCATCCTGAGAGGCTATCGCCTTCCGGTAGACAAGCGCTCTTGTCCTGTGCTTGTCGTCCTTGACCATACCTACTACCGGGATATGGAACCCGGTGGCGTCCACTACCTCCAGCGCCGTAGAAACGTGCCCTTTGCCCCCGTCCATCAATATCAAGTCCGGCAGCACCTCAAATGACTCATCTCCCTGAAACACTCTCCCAAATCTTCTGGAAAGCACTTCTCTCATAGCTCCGTAATCGTCCTGACCCTGTACAGTCCTGACCTTGAATTTCCGGTAACCCTTCTTATCTGCCTTCAGTCCATCGAAGACCACCATAGCGCCCACCGTATCCACACCGTTGGTATTGGAGATATCGTAGGCTTCCACCCGGAATTCACGTCCGTCATACTCGCTGTCATCATGCAAAGCGCCCATTTCCTTCAGCACGGCGAAAATCTCGCTGCCCAGCGCTTCCCGCCGTTCTTTGGCTGCTGCCGCCCGGCTGTCGATGGTCTTGACCATTTCCTCCACGTCCTTGACCGCCATCTGGACAAGCGCCCGCTTTTCTCCTTTTTTAGGGCATAGCAGCTTCACATTGTGTCCTGCCAGCTCTGTTAGGTATTGCTCCAGGATCTGGCTATCCTCCGGCATCTGGGTCAGCAGTATCTCCTTGGGGAAATTAGGAAGCCTGCTGTAGTGCTGATTGATAAAGGCAGAGATTATCTCCTGGTTTTCCTCACTGCTGAGCGCTTCCAGTTCATAGGTTTCCCGTCCCGCCAGCTTGCCTTCCCGCACGAAGAAAATAACCATATGGGTTTCTTCCTT
Source organism: Bacillota bacterium (assembly GCA_030526925.1). Classification (GTDB taxonomy): domain Bacteria; phylum Bacillota; class Clostridia; order Peptostreptococcales; family Anaerovoracaceae; genus Lentihominibacter. Next base: position 8,261 of record JAUNBU010000017.1, read on the forward strand.
TCCCTTGGCAGGAATGACGATATCCACATCCTTGCTGTGATGCATCACCACACGCTGGGTAGCCGAGAGAGCCTTCGCCGCTTCGATATAGTCCCGGAATACGGCGGCTTCCTCAAAGTCGAGCTTCTCCGATGCTTCCGCCATCCGTTCTTCAAGCCTGGAAAGGATCTTCTTGTTTCTGCCGTGGAGAAACTCCCTGGCTCCTTCCACCGCCTCCCGGTAAGCCTCCCTGCTCACCTCGCCGGTGCAGATCCCCCTGCACTGGTTGATATGATAGTTGAGGCAGGGTCTGAACCCTGTGGGAAATGCTACCGCAGAGCACCGCTTCAAGGCGAAACTGCTGTTGAGCAGATCTACGATCCTGTTGACCGCCCCTGCATCGCTGTAGGGACCGAAATACCTGCCGCCGTCCTTCTTGATGATGCGCGTCTTGATGACACGCGGATAATCTTCATTGGTGATTTTGATATATGGGTACGTCTTGTCGTCCCGCAGCAGAACATTATATTTGGGTCTGTATTTTTTTATCAGATTGCATTCTAAAATCAGGGCTTCCATTTCACTGCCCACGGTGATGTACTCAAACTCGGCAATGTTCCCCACCATGCTGCGCACCTTAGGCGGCATGTTCCTGGTGGATTGAAAATACTGGCGAACCCTGTTTTTTAAGGATATGGCTTTGCCAACATAGATGATGTTGCCCAGCCTGTCCTTGTGAAGGTATACTCCCGGTCGGTCGGGAAGCTTTTTTAAATTCTCCTGAATATCAAACATCTCTGCGAAAACCCTTTCTTATTCAAAAGGATTCTTTTCCTTCTCCCGTTCCTTCCTCTTGATTTTTCGCTGTCTTTGTGCGCGGCGGCGCTGCTTCTTCTTGCGCTTCATCCTCACAAAGATGATCCGTATCAAAATCAAAATGACGATAATGGAAATCGTTCCGATCAAAAAGAATGGAATATCCTCGTCTGCGATCCCTATATAGGAAAGAGGTCCGCCCTTTTCTACTTTTTCCATAGCGAGCAGAGGAACCTGTGCAACAGCGTCTCCGTCTTCATTGCGAACGGTAATCGTACCCAGTTCATCGCCCTTTGCGACAGGTGCGGTTATATCCTCATTTAAAGCGATCTCCGTAGTGATGGCATCCCTGTCGTATCCTTTGTTGAAGGTTATGTCCAGATCTTCAGATACACTGATGGCTACCTTGCTCTTGTCTCCCCGCTTCACTCGCACTTCGTCTACGGCTTCCTTCGACTTGGCAGCTACATAAGTGCTGTACTTGGAAAATCCGTAATCCCAAAGCTTTATCACATCTGCGAAACGGTCTTCATCCTCAGGGGAATTGAGCACGACGGCGATAAGCTCCGTACTCCCTCTTTTAGCTGAGCCGCAAAAACATCTGCCCGCTACAGACGTGTATCCTGTCTTGATGCCATTGGCCCCCTTGTATTTAAATGGGCGTTCCTGTCCGTCGATCTCCAGGGTTTCATTTTCTATGTAAAGGCAGGCGTTGGTGCTTCTGAATACCCGCTTCTCCGACAAGTCGGTCGCCGGGATGGTGTACTTAACGGTGGATACCAGCTTGCGGAACATCTGGTTCTTCATGGCTTCCTTGGAAATCATGGCGATATCGTAGGCTGTCGTTTTGTGGTTTTCCTGCCCATATGTATTGAGCCCATTGGCGTTGGTAAAATTGGTGTTCTCGGCGCCGCATCTGACCGCCCGTTCATTCATCAGCTGGCAGAAATTCTCCATGGAACCACCGGCAGCCAATGCCAAAATCTCCGCCGCATCGTTGGCGGAATAGACCATCATAGCGTAGAGCAGCTGTTCCACCGTGAAAACTTCTCCCGCCTTCGACGCCATGTTGTGCCCCGTATCATCCGCATCCTTTGATACCGTGATCTCCTGATCCAGCTCCATGGTCTCTAACACTACGAGACACGTGAGTATCTTGGTGATGCTGGCAGGATCCCTCTGTTCATAGGCGTTTTTCTCGTAAAGGATCTCTCCGCTCCCGGCATCGATCATGATGGCGGAAGTTCCCGAAACAGAAGGAGCGTCTGCCCAGTCGATCTGTGCCGAAGCCTTTAATTGTACGGCTTTGTCGGAAGCAGCCCCATTCTTTTCAGCAAAAGACGGCACGGCTCCCGTGAGAGCCAGCGCCGCTACTATGACCATTACTATGAATTTTGCAAAAGCATTCCTACTTTTCGAAGAAAAAGTCTGCAAGTTCAAATCCACTGTTAAAATACATTCCTTCCTCGCCTGATTTTTCCGAGAAGCACTTCTTCTCGTCATAAGGCCCTTCCCCGGTGCTGTCGTAGATCACAAAAGGTACCGGTGTGGCGGAGTGGGTCCTGATTGCCAGAGGCGTCCTGTGGTCGGGAACCACCAGTACTCTGAAATCTTCTCCTGCTTTTCTGAAGTAATCTACTATAGGTTTAAGCACCTTTTGATCGATCGTCTCCAGGCAAGTGATCTTGCCGTCCCGATCTCCCTGATGGGAACACTCGTCCGGACCCTCCAGGTGCATATACACGAAGTCCATTCCCCTCTTGAATTCTCCGATGGCAGCCTGAGCCTTGCCCTCGAAATTGGTATGCAAGGTCCCCGTCGCACCTTCTACGTCTACGGAATCAAGTCCTGCGCAGATGGCGATGCCTTTGATCAGATCTACGGCTGAAATAGCGGTGCCTTTGATGCCGTATTTATCGTAGAATGAGGAAAGACTAGGCTTTCTGCCCTGACCCCAGATCCACAGACTGTTGGCAGGGTTGAGCCCCTTCGCCATTCTCGCCTTGTTGACCGGATGTTCCTTAAGGATCTCATAGCTCTTTTTCATCATGTCGGTGATGAATCCGCTTCCCTCGCCCTTTGGCAGATGGTCTCCCACTCTCTGGGTCAACACATCATGAGGAGGCGTCAAATCGTATTCGGTAGACCCATCGTGGACGATCATGCAGTGACGATAGCTTACGCCCGTATAAAACTTGATCTTTTCGTCTTCAAAGGCTTCATTGACAGCCTGGATCAGCTGGTCGGCTTCTTCCGTAGTAATGTCTCCCGAGCTGTGATCTGTGATGATCAGATCCTCGTAATCACCATCGCCTGTCAGGGTGATGATGTTGGTACGAAATGCCACATCCGTATCCGACATGTCGATGCCGATGCTGGCAGCCTCCAGAGGAGATCTGCCCGTCAGGTATACAGCCGGATCGTATCCCATTACCGAAAGGTTCGCCGCATCGCTTCCCGGTGCAACACCGGGCGGAATGGTCCTTACCATTCCTACTATCCCTCTGTGGGCCAGATCGTTGATATTTTTAATGTCTGCCACCTCAAGGGGAGTCTTGTTTCCCAGCGCTTCTATCTTTTCATCGCCTGCTCCGTCGGGAACTAAGATCAGATACTTCATTATTTGTTTTCCTCCTGGAATTTCTTCATGAATGCTATCAATGCATCCACGCCCTCCATCGGCATAGCATTGTAGATGCTGGCGCGCATACCTCCGATGGATCTATGCCCGTTCAGGTTGTGCATATCGTTTTTCTTGGCCTCCGCCACGAACTTCTTGTCCAGATCCGCATCGCCTGTTACGAAGACCACATTCATGAGCGATCTGTCCTTTTCGCGGACAGGGCAAGTGTAAAGGCTGCTGCTGTCGATAAAGTCATACAGCTTTTGGGCCTTTTCCACGTTCTTCTTGTTCAGTTCCGCTATACCGCCCATGTTCTTGATATGCTTGAACACTTCTCCTGCGATGTAGATGGCAAAGCAGTTTGGCGTATTGTAGGTGGATCCGTTGTCAGCGTGGATCTTGTAGTCCAGATAGGTTGGCACATTGTCTTTGGCAAAGCCGATCAGGTCTTCTCTCATAATCGCAATAGCTATGCCCGCAGGTGCGATATTCTTCTGCACGCCTGCATAGATCAATCCGAACTTGCTCACATCGATTTCTTCCGAAAGGATGCAAGAGGACATGTCCGCAACCAGCGGAATATTGCCCGTGTCCGGGATATACGGATAATGGGTCCCGTATATGGTGTTGTTGTACGTGATATGTACGTAATCCGCATCGTGCCTGAAGTCTTCCTTCTTCACTTCAGGGATATAGGAAAAAGTCGTGTCTTCGGATGAAGCGACGATTTTGATATCTCCGAATTTCTCCGCCTCCTTGGCGGCTTTCTTCGCCCATGTTCCGGATATGATGTAGTCTGCCTTGCCTGATTTTCTCAGCAGATTCAGGGGAACCATGGCGAACTGCAGCGTACCTCCGCCCTGGATAAACATGACCTTGTAGTTATCTGGGATGTTTAAAATCTCTCTCAGATTATTCTCTGCATCTTCTAAAATGGTTTTGAATTCCGCAGATCTGTGGCTCATTTCCATTACGGATTCTCCGCAACCCTGATAATTCGCCAAATTTGCTGCGGCGTCCTCGATCACGTTCAATGGCAGCATCGACGGACCTGCCGAAAAATTATATGCTCTTTTCTGACTCAATTTAGTCACCTCCGGTTATTTTAATATAATCCCAATTATACCACTTTACCCTACTATCGTAAAGTGGTATAATGAACGCACTGATTTAAAATTTCAATAAATACAATACAAAATAAGAGGTGACGAACATGTATAAGATCGGTACACTAAACAAAATTTCACCGGTAGGGCTGGCACGCTTCACCGATGACTACACTATCATCGACGATGTGCAGGAAGCCAACGGTATCATTCTGAGAAGCTACGATATGCACGAAATGGAGCTTTCCGACAACCTGCTGGCAGTAGGTCGAGCCGGCGCCGGCGTCAACAACATCCCTCTGGACAAATGCGCAGCGCAGGGCATCGTGGTATTCAACGCACCGGGAGCCAACGCCAATGCAGTAAAGGAGCTTTGCCTGGCAGGAATGCTGATGGCTGCACGTAACATACCTGCCGGTCTGGCATGGGCTTCTACTCTGGCGGGAACCGAGGGAGTCGGTAAGGCTGTAGAAAAAGGCAAAGGACAGTTCGCCGGTACGGAGATCCAGGGAAAGACTCTGGGCGTCATCGGTCTCGGCGCTATCGGCATCCTGGTTGCCAATGCTGCGGAAGATCTGGGCATGAACGTCATCGGTTATGACCCTTTCCTTTCTGTAAAGGCAGCTCATTCTCTCTCCAACACCATTGAAATCGTCGATGCGCTCAAGGATCTTTATCCGCGCTGCGACTACATATCCATCCACGTGCCGGTTATGGACGATACCAAGGGCATGATCAATGCGGAAGCTTTCGCACAGATGAAAGACGGCGTTGTCTTCCTCAACTTCGCCAGGGACAAGCTGGTAAACGATGAGGATATGCTGGCTGCCATCGAAAACGGCAAGCTGCGATACTATGTGACCGACTTCCCTAACGATACGGTCATCGGCAAAAAAGGCGTCATCACCACACCGCATCTTGGCGCTTCCTCAGCAGAAGCAGAAGATAACTGCGCTTCCATGGCTGCCAACGAGATCATGGACTATCTGGAAAACGGCAATATCACCAACTCGGTCAATATGCCTGCCTGCACTTTGGGACCAAAGAAAGGCACCAGGATCGCTGTGATTTCCAAGGCTGATGCCGGCGTGCTGGAAAAGGTCGCCGCTCTGGTGGACGGAGACGTGATCAGCAAAACCCGTGGCGACTACGCCTACACCCTGGCAGAGACCTCCGGCGATGTGGACGAAGCTGCCATCGCAGGCGAAGGAATCATCCGCGTCAGGATTCTGAAATAGCACAAACCTGCCCCACAAAAAAATCGAAACACATAAAACCCCAATTGGGTTCTTCCGGTGATGTCCTCGCCGCTCCTGCTGACGCATTCTGCGTCGCGGCTGCGGATTACACCTCCAGAGCCCAATTGGGGTTTTCGTATTATTACCACATACATTTCATTTTGGGTGCTGATCTCGCATCACTAGCAACTGAACTATGTTCAAAACCTTTGCTTTCACTAACAGAAGGGCTGCGTGGCAAGGAGCAAATCTTTTGACGAGCAGTGAGATTTCAAAAGAGACGCGAGGGACAAAAACAGCGTAACGCCAGGAACTGTTTGAGTGGATGCGGTCTGCAGCATCCACGAGTTTTCCTGGCGTTCTGTTTTTGCCGAGCTCTTTTAGAAATCTCCTGCGAGGAAAACAATTTGCGGATTGCCACGCAGCCCTTCTGCATTGACACCACAAAAACCCTGGAGAAGCGCTTTACACTCCCAACCCTAGCAGCATTCCAATGAGGACTACTATCAAGGCTGCCAGCCAAGCGATGAGACATTGTCCGATGACGACGCCGAACGCCCACTTGCCGCCCAGCTCCCGGCGAACGGATGCGACGGCAGCCACGCATGGCGTATAGAGCAGGCAGAACACCAGCAGCGATGCTGCCGCAAGAGGCGTGATGGCCGCCAGAAGTGATGCCGTAGAACCGAATAACACTGATAATGTAGACACCACGCTTTCCTTTGCCATGAATCCGGTGATCAGTGCCGTAGAGATCCTCCAGTCCCCGAAGCCAAGCGGTGCGAAAATCGGAGCGATGACCCCTGAAATCGACGCCAGCATACTGTTTTGTGAATCCGACACCACGTTCATATGTATATCGAAGGTCTGCAAAAACCAGATCACAATGGTCGCAACGAATATCACCGTAAAGGCCCGCTGCAGGAAGTCCTTCGCCTTTTCCCACAGAAGCTGCCAAACGTTTTTCGCTCCCGGCATCCTGTAGTTAGGCAGCTCCATGACGAAAGGCACAGGCTCGCCCCGAAAGAGAGTACCTCGCATGAGCAGCGCCGTCAGTATCCCCACCAGGATCCCGACGAAATACAAACCGATCATCACTACTGCTCCGTGATCCGGGAAAAACGCCGCCGTGAAGAAAGCGTAGATCGGCAGCTTGGCGGAGCAGCTCATGAAAGGCGTCAGCAGGATCGTCATCTTCCTGTCACGCTCTGAAGGAAGCGTCCTGCTGGCCATGACTCCGGGCACCGTGCATCCGAACCCGATGAGCATAGGAACGATGCTTCTCCCCGACAAACCTATCTTTCGAAGCAGCTTATCCATGACGAAAGCCACCCGCGCCATATATCCACTGTCTTCCAGCAAAGACAAAAAGAAAAACAGCGTCACGATGATCGGCAAAAAACTCAATACGCTGCCGACTCCGTTGAATATCCCATCTATCACCAGAGAATGAATGACCTGATTGACACCGCCCGCCGTCATGGCGCCGTCCAGCACATCCGTCATCCAGGTTATGATAAAATCCAAGGCGTCTGCCAACCACACCCCGATCACGTTAAAGGTCAGCCAGAACACAAGACCCATGATACCGATAAAAGCCGGGATAGCCGTGAATTTACCTGTGAGTATTCTGTCGATCCTGCCGCTCCTGGCGTGCTCTTTGCTTTCCTTTGGTTTTACGACGGTGGCATTACATACCTTTTCTATGAAGCTGAACCGCATATCCGCAATGGCAGCCGCACGGTCAAGCCCACGTTCTTCCTCCATCTGCAGGATGATATGCTCCAGCATTTCCTTTTCGTTCTGGCTCAGGGAAAGATGCTCCAGCATAGGCTCATCTCCCTCCGCCAGCTTACACGCCGCGAATCTGACCGGGATCCCCGCCTTTTGCGCATGGTCCTCGATCAGGTGCATGATGCCGTGGAGGCATCTATGTACTGCGCCCTCCTTTTCCTCGGCGCTGCAAAAATCCATACGCCCCGGTCGTTCCTGGTACTGAGCTACGTGAAGCGCATGGCTGATCAGCTCCTGGATACCTTCATTCTTTGCCGCAGAGATCGGCACTACCGGGATCCCCAGCATTTCCTCCATCTCGTTGACCAGGATGGAGCCGCCGTTGTCCCTCACCTCATCCATCATATTGAGAGCCAGCACCATAGGCACATTCAGCTCCATCAGCTGCATGGTCAGATAGAGGTTCCGCTCGATGTTGGTGGCATCCACGATATTTATTATCCCCTTGGGATCATCCTCCAGGACAAACTGTCGCGTCACACGCTCCTCACTGCTGTAGGGCGACATGGAATATATGCCCGGCAGATCTGTAACCAATGTGTTAGGATGCCCCTTTATAACGCCATCCTTCCTATCGACGGTGACGCCGGGGAAATTGCCTACGTGCTGGCTGGAGCCTGTCAGCTGATTGAACAGGGTAGTTTTGCCACAGTTTTGGTTGCCTGCCAATGCAAAGGTCAGAAGCTCACCCTCCGGCAAAGGGTTTTCGTCAGCCTTTACATGGTACTTGCCCCCTTCTCCCAGCCCCGGATGGACGATAGGCTTTTTTACCTTCAGTCCGGGTCTTTGCTCCGTGCCTTCGCGCACATTTTCTATCTGTATCTTCTCCGCATCCGCAAGTCTTAGGGTCAGTTCATATCCGTGGATACGCAGCTCCACAGGATCGCCCATAGGAGCATATTTCACCATGGTGACCTCCGCCTCCGGGATCACCCCCATATCAAGAAAGTGCTGCCTCAGCGCACCTTCTCCTCCTACCGATACTACATTTGCTGTTTTGCCTATCTCCAGATCTCTCAACGTCAACTGTTTCGATGTCATATTTGCTGTTAACTCCCTTTATTATCTTTGTGATGGCTTTGATGCCTGTATTTATGATGCTCCGGCGGATTTCGTTTACTGAAGCTCTGGCTCGTCTCATCCCATACCTTGTTGCACAAGACCCCCAGGCAGAGTACCCACGCCAGAAAGAAGAACCAAAACATTATCGCCACGACGGAGGACAATGCACCGTAGATCAGGTCATAATCCGCCAGTGAATTAGCATACTTGGAATACGCCACCGTCACCAGCAACATACCCACGGATGCGAAAATGCTCCCCGGAAGCACCTTTCTGAATGGAACCTTCTCGGTGGGCAGGATGTAGTAGTTGTAGCTTACCATGAGAAAATAGAGGGCAAATCCCAGTATCCATCTGAGCCACATCCAGATACTATCCACGTAATTATCCGCATTTATGCCCAAAATCCCCAGAACAGCCTCCAGGATCAGCTTCCCGTATGCCAAGATCAGCAGAGAAAACACGATGGTAGATATGGTAATGATCATGGTTTTTATCGCCCTGATCCGTTCCACGAAATAGTTCTTGCCTGTGCTCTGCCCCTCAGTCAGCGTATAGTTGGTGATCCTCATAATGGCGAAGGATGCCCGCGAGCCTGCCCACAGAGCGATCAAGGCGAAGATGATGTTCCCGTAGCCCACCGATGAAAATTCGAATAATCTTTCCAGCATAGAAGACATCTCTTTACCGGTATACTGCTCGACCATCTTGATCGCCGAACCCAGGGAAATATCAAAGAATCCCAGAATCTGCGTGATCAGCAGGAAAATGGGAACGATGGAAAGCAGCAGATAAAATGAAATCTGCGCCGCAAAGCCCTGATAATAGGGATCCTGGAACTGTTTGAATCCCAATATGAACATTTTAATGATACGTGTCCTGATTTTTGCCACTAAAACCGCCTCTTTTCACGTTGCAGCATTTCTCTCAGCTTCATCAAGGCATTAGCCCTGTGGCTGATCCTATTTTTGATTTCCGGGTCGATCTCCCCGAAGGTCTTGTCATATCCTACCGGAACGAACAACGGATCGTACCCGAATCCGTGATCGCCTCGTTCTTCCAACAGCAGATGCCCTTCCACTTCTCCTCTGGCCACCAGCTTTTCCCCGTCAGGAAAGACCATGGTAATGACCGAAACGAAACGGCCTGTCCTCTTTTCATAAGGAACATCCTTGATCAGCCCCACCAGTTTCTCGTTGTTTGCTCTGTCGTCGCCGTCTTCACCGGCAAACCGCGCCGAATAGACGCCGGGAGCTCCCTCCAGAAAATCCACTTCAAGGCCGGAATCGTCAGCTATGGTGATTTTGCCGCACAGCTTCATGATCTCATAGGCCTTTTTGTAGGAGTTTTCTTCAAATGTCTCTCCGTCTTCCACCACGTCCACGTCCGGAACTCCTGCCTCATCCCTTGAGATGATGGACATCCCGAATTCGCTTGTGATGGCCTCTATTTCTTCTATTTTATGCTTGTTCTGCGTTGCCGCTACGATTATCTGTTTCATTGTATTTTACCCATCATTGATTCCTTATATAAGCGCTTTGATGCCTATGATCACCAGGATCACACCGCCTAGTATTTCCGCCTTGCATCCCAGCATGTTACCGAACTTACGTCCGATGATAATTGCTGCTACCACTATGACAGCCGTTACCAGCCCTATGATTGTCACCGGCATCCAGATGCTCATTCTCATGGCGCTGAACCCGATCCCCACTGCGAATGCATCTATGCTGGTAGCTACCGACTGAAACAGCAACACCTGCAGCGTCATCATCTTGTTGGGACAGACGTTGTTTTCGCGAATATCTGCGATCCCTTCCTTGATCATCTTCCCGCCGATGATCCCCAGTATTACGAAGATCACGATCCCCGAATACCTTGTGATCAGCTCTGCGAAGATGCCTCCGATGTAATATCCCAAAACCGGCATGGCTGCCTGAAAAGCTCCGAAGAACAGAGGCATTGCCAGATATGTGGATTTTTTTAGATTTCGGTAGACCATCCCGTTTGTCATGGATACTGCCGCTGCATCCATGGCAAGCCCCACGCTGATCAGAAAGATGTCAATAAAACTCATACCCGCCTCCAGTCATTACATTATAATACCACATGTCGTCTGGACTTTCCACGATTTATGGTGTAAAATGTTCTGTAGTTTCGCCGTAAATCAACAATATCACCTTGGAGGTTTATCATATGGAAATCGTAATTTTTGACGGATACACCATCAACCCCGGAGATCTGAGCTGGGAAAAGCTGGAGGCTCTGTGCGATAGGCTGACGGTCTTCGATACGACTCCGCCGGACAAAGCACTTCACCGAGTCGGAGGCAGCGAGATCCTCATGACAAGCAAGTGCCCCATCACCAGAGAGTTTATGGAGCAGTGCCCTAATCTTAAATACATCGGCTGCACGGCTACGGGATACAACAATATCGATGTAAAAGCTGCTGCCGATCTTGGCATTGCCGTTACCAATATCCCCGCCTATTCTACTGAGGCCGTGGCACAGCACACCATCGCCCTAATGCTGGAGATCAGCAACCACGTTGGTCTTCACGACGATTCGGTTCTCCAAGGGCAATGGTCCGGCAGCAAATATTTCTGCTACTGGAAAGAGCCCGTCATGCTGCTGGCCGGAAAGTCCCTGGGAATCATAGGCTACGGCGCCATCGGCAAAAAAGTGGCGCAGATCGCCGAGGCTCTGGGTATGACGGTCAACGTCTTCAGCCAGGATCCGGAGGGTGCCATGAAGTCGGACTTCGTATCTCTTCACTGCCCGCTGACAGAAGAAACCGAGAAGATGGTCAACACGGAATTTCTCGTAAACATGAAGCCGGGAGCTATACTTATAAACACAGCCCGAGGCGGTCTGGTGGACGAAAGAGCTCTGGCTGATGCCATCAATGCCGGATTCATCGGTGGAGCCGCTCTTGATGTGCTGGCGCAGGAGCCGCCTGCTCCCGGTTGTCCGCTGATCGGCATGAAAAACTGTATCATCACACCACACATTGCCTGGTCG
>JAUNBU010000018.1 GCA_030526925.1 Bacillota bacterium
GGCCAATCCTTCATTCGTCTAGTTATTTCCCAAACTTTCTTTGTCCACAAATCTTTTATTGTTACAATGCCATCATCACTCATATCATATCCAAATATTAGGTAATCAACATCTAACATATACGGTTTCTTAATTATTTCACTTTGATACATACGAAAATCCGCAATATCAAATCCCGGATTTGCATTTCTATTAAATGCTTTAACTTCAAGCAAATTTCTAGTCAAATCATCTGGATTAAGGAAAAAATCTGGTGGCATTTGTGAGTTTTCACTAGGAGCATATTCGATCTCATTTTTATCTAGCCACCCCTGTAACCACTCCTGCATAATGTTCCCCACTACATCACGCTGTTTAACTATAATGCTTACATCGCCCAAATCAAATTTTATTTGACCCTGAACTTCTAAAATTCGTTCTTCATTTATCAGTTTTTCATATACATCTCTACCTGTTAATCGCATCGCTTTCTCTCCTCAACTCCGCTCCTATACGTTCAGCTATTGCTCGAATAACGGGAACACATACCGTGTTGCCAAGCAAATCAAATGCTTCCTTATTACTTATCATAGATAAATCATAATTTTCTGGATAACCACACAAAAGTTGTCCTTCTTTTACTGTAAGTTTCCTCAATCCTTTTCCATCCACTATTCCTAGCTTATCAACATCCATTGCTACTAATGTTGGAGCTAACTGCTTTGGGTCTAAAATCTGAGAGAATTCAAATGATAATTTACCCGCAACAATATTATATCCTATCGGCTTTGTTTCATCTGGTACTCTACGTCCATCTACCAGTTTTTTGGGATACTCCAACGTTAAATATCCTTTTTCGGTTAAATCCTCTAGGATTTCTGTCAATTCTTCTTTATCAAAAAAAGTTCTAATTTGTGATTCTGTCAATGGCATTCCGTCCATCCATTTTATTCCTATCTCTTCAGCCCATTTTTTCTTTCTACGTTCTTTCAAAAGCATATTTAAAAGATCTTTTTCAATCTTAGTAACTTCTCCTTTTAAACCTATATCCCATGAATGAATATTATTTTCCCCACCTCTTTTATCTTTTATAGATTTTCCGACAACAGCTTCCGGGGAGTAGTGCTTAAACAACTGCCGTGTAAACTTACTATCAATAGTAGGTAACCCTTCATCCAAAACACTTTCCAATACCGCAGTTTTCTTATTAAAATCATCCAAATTTATTAGGGAACTCAACATACCTACTATATATACTCTTTTCCTACTTTGAGCCAAACCAAAATATTGTGAGTCTATAAGTTTATAATTAACTTCATAACCTATATCTTTCAAATGCTTTAATATTACATTTAACGTATCCCCGTTATTGTGATTGATTAACCCTTCTACATTTTCGAGTAAAAAACCTTTTGCAGGGACTCCTTTTTCTATTTTATCTTTCAAAATTCGCTCTATTTCAAAAAATAAAGTACCCCTAGTATCTGAAAACCCTCTTCGGTTACCTGCCGAACTAAACGGCTGGCATGGAAAACCTGCAAGCAAAAAATCAAAATCCGGAATAAAATCAGAAGATATTTGAGTTATATCACCATATACCTTCTCATTGCCAAAAAATCCCTGATATGCATCTATTGCGTATTTTTTTATTTCTGATGCAAATACACATTTAGTCTTATAACCGCTGGCCTTTAATCCTTGCTCAAATCCCAAGCGAATTCCACCAAGTCCTGCAAACAAATCTATAACTTTAACAGATCTGTCACTATCTTTTTTTTCTTCCCCTATTGCTTGGTTCAACAAATTCAAACACCTTTCTGAAAACGAATTACCAATCCCATAAAGATCGATTTCCTCCTTCTGATATCTAGTTAAATATATTTTATATCCTTCCTTTTTATCTAATTTTGAAATCGCTTTTCTTCCTGCATTTACTCGTTGACCACCCTGCATATCATATCCTCACTTACATATCATGATACCCTATTATAGCATTAGGTTTTGAATTTGTAACCCTCTAAATTAACTTTTCAAGGAACCAAACTATTTGTCCCAAATTATTTTCAAACTATACTTCCTCTAACCAAAACCTTCTTACCTTTACACATCCCCTCCCTAGGCCGTCCGAAAAATCTCGGTTTTTTCTGTGCTTTTTTCATATACAAACTCCTTTTCTTTCCGTGTCATTGAAAACTGAATACAACACACTTTGGAAGAAAAAGAGCTTATACTCCTACCATCAACGCCACCATTTTCTTGAACCCTAGAAGGTTTTTCGCTCTCTCTATGTTGTATCCGAGATAAAATAGCGCAAACTCCCCTTCCACTTTTTGTAACCCTCTAAGCAAAAAGTAATCCGCTCCCATCGCTCTCTTAATCGTCCCAAATGGATGCTCCGATAAGCACATCCTCTGTGCCATCTTCTCACGGCTCGGCTTTATGCAGTATTTTACCACCTTCACTTTCTCATATTTCCTGTGTCTTTCCTTCTCCGACTTCCCTGTCTCCTAGCTCTTTCCCTCTGCCCTTAGCCAGTCTTTGCATGGCGTTTCTAATGTGTCCTTTGTAAAATCGATCTCTTCCCATGCGTTCTTTTCCTTGTAGCACTTGTTCCTGTTCTCGCAGTGCTTGCAGGCGTTCTTGTTGGCATTATCGGATGTTTCCATTCTTCTTGATGTTTTTTCGCCTCAACACCTCTCCGGCCGGGCAATACACGATGTTCCTCTCCGAGCCCCTTACGTAATATCCTTCCTCTGTTCTTTCCTGCATTTCTTCTGCTGTACCATAGATGAACTTTGACGTTTCTTCTTCTGCCTCATCTTTTTTTGCTCGCTTTACTTCCTCCACTCTCATGTCCGTGATGATTTCCTCGTATGCTTCCGGAATCTTTCCTGCGTGCAAACTTCTCTTTAATTCTTCTGCCTTCGTACTGCCGGTGTCTGCATCTGAGCCCTCATATCCCATCTCAAGCTCCTGCCCATCTTTTCCTTCTCCCGGGATCACATGCGGGATGATCCCTTTCTCAAGGCACTCAATCATGTCTTTGCTGTCCTCATACCCTTTATCTACTACCGCCTCTATTATCTCATCTCCGCTCTCTTCCCGAATCCCTTCCAGCGTAGTGTTCATCAGTCCATGGTCCGTCACTCTGTTTGTCATTTGGAAATCTCGGATCAGGTGCGTTTCGGAATCCACTGCTGTCTGCGGGTTATATGATACTGCAAATCCATTCTTGTTCCTCATCAGCTTTGCATCTGCATCTGTCAGTGACAATTGAGAGACTCCTGTTTCTTCCATCCGTTTCTGGTATCCTTCATACCTGGCCAGCCGCTCCTTGGTTTCTTTTAGCTTCCTTTCAACCTCTTCTCGCGTCAGTTCTCCTGCTTGCTTTTCCTCTGTCTCTTTCTCATCCGTTTCCTTCAGGATCCTCAGATATTCATCCGTGTGGGCATTCAGCCACTGGATCCTGTTGTCCAGCTCGTTCTTGGTGAAGTTGTTATCCTTCGCATTACTTGCAAGAAACTTGCTTCCATTTATCGCGCAAAATCCCCATTCTACCGCTCCGCTCAGTCTTCTGTTGAACTCATGGAATATCTCCTTCAGGCCATCGATATTGTCTTTGCGGAAGTCCGAGATCGTTCTATGATCCGGCTCTACTCCACCAAGCATCCACTTCACTTCTACGTTCACCCTGCAGCTTTCTGACAGCTTCCGTGAAGAGCGTATCCCCTTGCGGTTTCCATAAATGTACAACTTATACATCCCCTTTGGTCCATAACAGGTTCTTCCTTCCTTGGCGGTCTCTTTCATCCCTTATTTACGCAAGTCCAGACTTTCCACGAAAGCATCTATCAGTCTTGCGATACTCTCTTCTGTTACAAAAGAATCCAGGGATCAGAACATCATTTGATCTCGGTCTATCGTCGGTACATATGACATGGCTTTCTCCTTGTCCTATGGGTCTTTCCTCTGCCTTTATTATACTATCTCTACAGCCTAGATGCCTTATTTTCTATGTGTTTTATTCAGTTTTCAATGTTCTTTTTTATGCTCAAGAACTTCTTACGGTTCGTCTTGTCTTATTGATTTTCTTGCTTGGTCGCTCTAGTTTTCGGACAGTCTCCCCACGTCCTTTACATTATATTTGCTCAAGGCTTGCCGTCAATCACTTCGCCCACCGTAAAGCAATCTGTATTTTTTTGCACACATTTTTCTTTTTGAAACTCAAGGATTTGATTCATTAGGTCGTCTCCAAATTTACACTTTTTATATTCTTCGAGTACCGCATTAAATTCGCCAACGCGTCTTAATACATCTACCCTTGTAAGGCTCAAGTTGTCATCAACATCTTGGAGTTTATCAAAAACTTCAAGAAATTTTATTCTGCATTTAACTGCATTTCCACTCTCACCGGAATCATCACACCCCCACGCAGCTCTTAGAAAATTGGAACATGCTTCTTCAAATCGATTCTTTTTTAACTGTATCAATGCATACCTGTAAAATTTGCCCGCTATATCGTTTCCGAAGACAATCCCCTCACATTCTTTATATTCTTCTGATCCTATGAATGACCTCAACCACCTATCATCCTCATCTTCTCCATCATCAATATAACCACAATGTGGGCACTCATGTACCCAACAAGCCATCGTACTTCTCATCATCTCAGCGGGCCTGCAGTCCAAATCAGAAGAACCAAATTCATTTGTACTCATTATTACATAATCTTCAAATTCACCGTCACAGCAATTACATTCAAACTCAATCTTATGTTTAGTCGTCATTTTAATCACAGTCCTTTCTAAATTTAATCTCTTGTGTTCCTTTTGCATTAATTATAAATAATCAGCAGTCCCATATGTAGGGCGGAAACGCAATGAGTATTAGTTTGTATATAAATATAACTTTTGTTATTTTAATGCTAGCAAGCCCTTACTGCACTCTATTCTATGAAAACGTAATGCTGCCCGAAAGAGGAAATATCCCAATCAGAAAAACTTAATAAAATCAATGCTGATAAATCCGCCGGAACAGGGGTGCTGGAAAGAAACGGAGTTGGTAGTGCCCCTGTAGCGGTCACACCAGAAATAGTAACAGGCATGACAAATAGCGGCATAGTTGATAAGAGACTGAATAAATTGGTTTATGTATTTGCATTTATTACATATATCGCGTCATGTCCTTCCACATCTTGCGCGAAAAGCCTTGGTAAGCTTGCTCCTCTTCATTCCATACCTGGCCTTTTAAAACATCTCCATAATACCGATAAAATCCATTGATTTCCTAGTTTTGGCTCTCATTTTCATATCCGTACAGATGCACTTCGTCAGGGCTAGGGATGATCTAACCAAGGACAATTCCCAAATCTTCCAACGTATGAGTCCACTCGTGAATCCATGGCTCAACATGGCAGGGATTGTATTCATTTTCACGGAAGATTACGGCATCATATTCGTAGTTGGAAGCCACCTGGCAAAATCCATAGGCAGCCCCAGCCAATCTTGGTCAAACTGTGGAACATAAGGCTCGCAAAACCTTCCGGTCTAGATCACAGAATAATATTTGCCAAAAAGCGTCCGGGTCTCTTCATTTAAGGGGAAGAAAAGACTTCTGATGAGCTGCCACTATAATTCGAGGAACGCCAGAAGACCCTTGGCTTCCATTTCCATTTTTCTTTGCGGCGGTAATATCCCCCTACAGCATTTGCCAACCCGTCTATTCATAACTTTTCGTTATCTTTAACACTTTCTCTATAGCCTCGGGTCAACCGGTTCGCTTTCAAAAGCCAATATACCAAAGACACATTCATGGACTCTGAAAAGCGGTTCCTCTGCTACAAATCGCTCTAGTGCTTCCACTCCAAGCGAAAACTCTCTCAATGCCAAGGAACGCTTACGAGAAAGAGAACGTTTCTTGAGCCGTTCTAAATGTTCCGGCATTAGATACTCAGGTCCGTAAATGATTCTTAAATACTCTACACCGCGGCATTTTACCGCAGGTTGAAGGAGTTCTGCATTTCTCTTTGCAATAAAGGTTTCAGGCTTTACAACCATCCCTTCTCCACCATTATCAGTCAAAGTAGTCCACCATTTCACACCTTCCTCAATAGATGTTTCATCGTTAACATCGACAGACTTGTATTCCGTTTTAATAAAGATATCGTCCATATTTGTACAGTATTTTTCAATCATTTCCATGTGCCAGATATGCTTTGTGTCAGAAAACACACGCCCTTCGCAAGCCAATATATGGAACGGCGCTATTCTGAAGTCACTCACGTCATTGACCCGCCAACAATATTCTCGATATGCATCCACATATTTCTCTAATGCTTCTTCTTTGTTTCTGAATTTTTCCAGCAGTTCTTTCGGATCAATATTTTGCCCGGATGCACTTTCTGTAACGTCAAACGCGATATTCTCACGATCACATGTTTTTTCAAGAGCATCGATTACCGCATGCAGCCCATTGCGACCAGCCCTTCCAACCGGTGCATACTGACGCTTAAGAAGAGCCTGTGCCTTTTGAGACCAAGGCATGAGTTCTGTATCAAAGCAAACCCAGTCAGTCTCAAAATCATCCCAAAATTTGTTTTTCTTTAAAACAGCTCCTAATCTATCCAAAATTTCACTTTCAACTGAAGAATCATCAAAAAAAATGTCTACCTGTTCTCGTATAAATGATTCCAAGGCTTCCATCCGATATATCGAATCGTGTTTTTGCAGCAGTAGGGTCTTTGCAGATGACAATAACAGCCCTGGAGCCCATGTGCTTCTTTTCACAAATGACAGTTCCAACCCCTTTATTTTTATAATATGCAAAGGCTTCAACCGGATGCTCCAAATATCCTTCCCGTTGGCTCGTCTCACAGGGTGACATGGTAGGCGGCAAATAAATAAGCCATCTTGGATCTGCTGCATATCGGCTCATAATTTCAAGCGCCGCCGCTACATTATTCTCGCGCACCATCACCGATGGCATTAGGCGCGTATTTATATGCATACTTCCGGATACGTCTGCAACAATCAGCATGTCACCCTGCGCTTCCGTTTTAGACACCAAAGGTTTCCTTGGCATATAATACTGTTTTTTTGCATCAACGCTTACAAGCTCCTTTTCCGGGTATCTAAACGCTGTTAGCTTTCCGCCGAAAGCACACCCTGTATCAATACAATAAGTTCGGTTCATTGACTGTACTTCAGCCTGTGGGATATGGCCAAATACAATAACCGCTTTTCCTCTATAATCTGCCGCCCAGTCTAACCTTACCGGCAGGCCATACTCATCCGTTTCTCCAGTAGTTTCTCCATAAAGGCAGAAATCTCTCACTCTTCCCGAGCCACGTCCGATGTAGTTTTCTTTGATTCCTGCATGTGCGATTACAAGCTTTCCACCGTCAAGGACATAATGGCTTATTAATCCATCCAAAAAAGTTTTGACTTCTTCTCTAAACTCTTCGCTCTGTTGCTCAAGTTCACCAATTGTCTGATCCAGACCATGAGCAAGCTGAACATTTCTGCCTCTGAGTTTTTTTACAATCTTCACATCATGGTTACCCTGCACACAAATCGCCTGATTGTTCTGCACCATATGCATGACCAATTTAAGAACTGCAACGTTCTCCGGGCCTCTGTCACAAAGATCTCCAAGAAATGCGGCCTTTCTTCCTTCTGGATGTTTCATGCCGCCTACACCGTCTCCTGTATATTCAAGTTTTTTTAAAAGCTCCACGAGTTCATCATAGCAACCATGAATATCGCCAATTATATCAAAAGGACCGTGTTCTTCCTTTTTATCATTCCACATTTTTGTGCGAACAATTTCAACAGAATCTATTTCTTCTTGAGAATTAAGTATATAAACAAAACGGAATCCCTCTTTCTTTAGCCTTTTGACACTACGTCTAAGATCATTTGCCTGTCTGTGAACAACATGACTTGGCAGCATTCTATCCGGTCTGTTCAAATTTCTCTCCTGTAAAATCTTTTCCGGTAAATTCAAAACAATCGCCACACTATGTACATTCTGATCACGTGCCATCTGAATGGCCACTTTCCTCGCATCATGCTGAACATTAGTCGCATCAATCACTGTTGTTTTCATTAAATCAAGGCGTTTATTTGCAGCATAGTACAACAAATCAAACGCTTCCTTTGACACTTTTTGATTGTTTTCATCATCGGAAACCATACCCCTGAAAAAATCAGAAGATAGGATTTCAGTTTCCTTAAAATATTTTTTTGCAAATGTGGATTTTCCACCGGATGTTGCTCCTACCATTACTACCAGTGCAAATTCAGGAATTTCTATACGCATTTTGTAAACACTCCCATCTGTGTTGGCGTCCCCACCTTTTCATCCATTTCACCGATTCCATTAGTTTCCACAGTATAACCAAAGCTTGTACATATATGCCTCGTCCATGCTTCGAATTCTTTTCTAGACCATTCAAATCGATGATCATCATGCCTCAGTTTGTCTCGAATCCATTCATAATTTGCATTATACTCTCTATTAGGCGTTGTAACAATTACTGTCTCCGGCGCAGCATACTCAAATATGATTCGTTCAAGCGCTGAAAGCCTCTGAGAATCGATATGTTCAATGACTTCTACCAGGCATGCTGCATCATATCCACAGAAACGGCCATCCTTATAGATAAGAGAGGCTTGCATAATCGATAGTTTTTCTTTTTTAAATGGTGGCAATCTGTCGTAATGAAGCCTTGATTTTGCACGTTCGAGAATACTGACTACGACATCCACTCCGGTTATTTTCTTAATCTGTGGTTCCTCCAAAAGCAATTTAATAAGCTTTCCGTCTCCACAGCCAAGATCAATTACAGAAGAAGCCCCACTTTCTATTACAGCATTTTTTACTGCCTCGAGACGCATCTCATTAAGAGATATTCTTCTTTCTTTATTGCTAATCTCAACTTGATTTTCTATTTCATCTTCGTCCAAACCGAGTTCTACTTCTTCTTCCATTTCAATCAACCTATTCCTGGCAATATGAGCTAAACTTCTTCGTTTTGCAAAATATCTATTGACGATTCTGTTTCTAGCCGGATGGTTAAGCAGCCATCCTTCCCCGTGCTTTACCAATTTATCGATTTCATCGCTGCCTACCCAATAGTGTTTCTGCTTGTCAAATGCCGGAATCAGCACATAAAGGTGATTCAAAAGTGTTGCCAATGTCACCTTTCCAGATATAGTTAAGTCAATATATGTACTATCTTCCCATTCCGGAAATTTTTCGTCAAGAATAGTGGTTCTGTAACTTGTTTCATATCCTAGTGGCTCAAACACTTCTTTTGCAAAATCAGGCGTACCCCTGCAAGGAAGCATATGGATAGTTGCTTTCAAGTCGAGCGGCGTATCCGCCAATTCCTGCATTTTATCACATCTGCCACTCATAGCCGTACCAAACACTTTCGCTAATGCTGTACTCATAAAAGATGACGCCACATATGGTCTATCATTAACATATGAAAATAACCCTTGTCCGTTACTGCCCTGCTTTCCTTTTGCAAGAGCGATAGGATCAATATCTAAAACCAGTGCGGCAGTTGTCTGTGCATCGGAAATTTCGGGATAAAACACATATACTTTCCCAAAATTCAACTCAAACTGTTGTGCTCTATATGGATTTTTATGCAATAGATATCCCATATTCTGTGTATTCTTTCCTCTGTATGCAATTGTCAAAAGCATATATTACCCTCCTTGACTCCACCATCATCTTCAGGAATCTTCTCCAGCATTTCTTTAATCTCTTCATCATTGGTAAGGTCATAAAAAATATTCAAAAAATATCTTGCTCCTTGTGATAATCCTTCTTTTAAACAATGCTCCCCATATGTAAACGCTAATCCTGCAACTTCCGGATTTGGCCCCATTGGGAACCCATACTTTTCCGCATATTTCTTCACTTCTTCTAAAGATGGCGCTTTTATTTCCGCTTTTGTTGTAGCATTGATAAAATATAATTCAGATTGAGGCTGTTTGGATCCATTATCATATTGCATGCTTAACAAATAACATGCTGTGGCCTCTTCATACAGTTCTTTCTCAACAAAATAGTACCCGAGATTTCGATAGCACCTAGCAACATCTTTTGAACGGAATGCGATTTTGAAAGTTTCCAATGTAATGGAAAAGAATTTGTCAAAATCACCCATCATTTTATATGTCTCCATATACTCTGCCATAATGGCAAAACTGACAGGATTCCACTGCAATCCCTTTTTCAAACTGCTTTGCGCCTCTTGTATACAGTTCAATTCTACGAGCAAACTGCCATATAAAAAATATATATCTGGATAAGGTATCTGTGCTCTTCTTAATTCCTTCTTAGGCTTTTCTCTATACTGATATAAAACTTCTTCGAAAGTCTCATCAAACACATAATATTCACTTACACGATCATTCTGAAATACATTGAGCTTTTCTATTTTACTCACTAAAGCCTCCATGATTTTCAGTGCTTTGTCATAATTCTTTTTATAAATATTAAACCGCACTTCGTCTAATGTTTCTTCGATACCCAAATGCTCATTTCTAATTAGCCGTTCAAATTTTTCTTTTCCATCTCCCGGAATCAGCTCATACATAAGCCTGCCGCATCCACATAGGATTTCTGTTGATAACTCATGTTCTCTATATTTATCCTCTTGTTCTTTCAGATACGTCATGTCCTTTTGAGGGTCACCGGTAAGACCGGCAGTTATATCATGCATTATAGTATAAAAATCTATATTCTCCATTTTTATACAACACCTCCCTTGATTCATCAACCTTTTTTAAATATACTTTTCACTATCTTGTTTGTAAAATTATATATAGGCAGCAGTCCCATATACAGGACTAAAGCACAGAAAAAATCAAAAGTAGCGCTGAGCCACAAGTTTTAGATCTTTGATTTCCTTGTTCGTTGCACTAGCGCTTACGATTTTGTTAACCTCAACAAAATCGTTTAAAATACTATGCCCCGAGTTTTCACAAGCAATCATAGCACGACTAATTACTTTTTGAAAGTTCTTCCATTCTGTGTATTCTAAAATTTTCGATAGCTCTCGAGCATACCAAAACTCACTTCCATCTTCATGTGTATTTTTTATATCTTCAAACAATACAGACTCTTTTGCTTAAATATATGTTTATATTATTTCCATACACTTTATGTCTGATATCATAACATCAATATATTCGGATGAAAACTCAGCAAGCTTTTTCTCAAGCATCAAGTGGTTCCCTGGGCAGGAAACCGAATATCTATAAGACCTAAGGAGTTTCCCTTCAACTAATCCCCCTGTCTTCAATACAATTCTTACAGACTTACCGATTGCAGGGCACACCGTATCGCAAATCAATTCTCTATTATCCAATAAATTATAGTTTCTTTTGCTGACAAGAAGTTCATAGTTTCTGCATTCATTTTTAAAAATAGCACCGCTGGCTTCCAACGGACATGTAATCAACTCAATCGGCTTGAGATTTTCAGATAATTCCATCTGACAATTTTTACAAAAATATTTGCCTGATCGATCGTCTCCAAAAGTCATACACCCGCCTATAATATAATCTATTTTCTCATTTTGAAGGTGCTTTAAAGCCTTATTATCTATATACCCCCAGACAATATGCTTTAATTTAGTTCCGCATATAGGGCATACTTCTCTTATACTTCTCATTTCATCTTCCTCCTAGAATTTTATATTTTGCATTTCAAAACCCTGCTGAAAATGTGAATCTTAATCAAAAGAGCATAATTCATTTATACCGTTTCTTTTTAATTATACATAGCCATTGGTCCCATATACAGGGCTGAAATCAAATAATTAATTTTATAATAATTGTCAAAAGTTTTTAAATTTAAATTTTGTCGTCAAAACGTCGTCACCAAACAAAAAACCGTTGAAATTCCAACGGTTTTCTCACTTCTTCTGTTTTTTCATTTATTTCCATTTATTCGAATTCTATCGTCCCTGGTGGTTTTCCTGTGCAGTCGTACATCACTCGGTTCACGTGTTTGACTTCGTTGACGATGCGGGTGGTGACCTTTTGGAGGACTTCCCACGGCAGTTGGGCGGCTTCGGCGGTCATGAAGTCGCTGGTCTGCACGGCTCGCAGGGCGATGGCATAGTCATAGGTCCTGAAGTCGCCCATGACGCCCACAGAGCGCATGTTGGTCAAAGCAGCGAAATACTGACCGATTGTCCCTTCCTGTCCGTACTTCGGGATAAGCCCGGCATCCATGGCGACAGCGATTTCTTCCCTGTAGATCGCATCTGCATCCTGGACGATCTTCACCTTTTCCTCGGTGACTTCGCCGATTATCCTTATTCCAAGCCCCGGTCCCGGGAACGGCTGGCGGTAAACAAGATACTCGGGGATTCCCAGCTCCAGACCTGCCCTGCGCACTTCGTCCTTAAAGAGCATCCGCAACGGCTCTACGATTTCTTTGAAATCCACGTAGTCCGGCAGGCCGCCCACGTTGTGGTGGCTCTTGATGACTGCCGATTTGCCAAGTCCTGATTCGATAACGTCTGGATAGATGGTCCCCTGCACCAGAAAATCCACGGTACCGATTTTCTTGGCTTCCTCTTCAAAGACACGGATAAATTCCTCGCCGATGATTTTTCGCTTTCGCTCAGGTTCCGTCACTCCTGCCAGTTTATCGTAAAATCTCTGCTGGGCGTTGACCCTGATGAAATTCAAATCATAAGGACCGTCCGGTCCGAAAACTGCCTCCACTTCGTCGCCTTCATTTTTTCGAAGCAGCCCATGATCCACGAAAACGCAGGTCAGCTGCTTACCCACTGCTTTGGACAGCAAGACCGCAGCAACGGAGGAATCCACCCCGCCGGAAAGAGCACACAGCACTTTGCCGGAGCCGATCTTTTCACCAACGGCAGCGATGGTGTTTTCCACGAAAGGACCCATCTGCCAGTCACCTTTGCAGCCGCAAACGCCCTTTACAAAGGCTTCCAGCATCTGCGTTCCCTCTACGGTGTGCATAACCTCGGGATGAGGCTGCAGCGCATAGATCTTCTTTTCTCTATTTTCCATGGCGGCTACCGGGCACACCGGTGTATGGGCCGTCACGGTAAAGCCTGCCGGAGCCTGACTTATATAGTCGGTATGGCTCATCCAGCATATGGTCTTGTCGGAGACATCCCGAAACAGACCGCCTTTATCATCCACGAAAACTTCCGTCCTGCCGTATTCGCTGACGGGAGCCGTTTCCACCTTGCCGCCAAGCTGATAGGCGACCAACTGCGCACCGTAGCATATCCCTAAAATAGGCACTCCCAGCTCATAGATTTCTTCCGAATATCTCGGCGAATCGTCGCCGTAAACGCTGTTGGGACCACCCGTAAAAATAATGCCCTTTGGCTGCTTTTCCTTGATTTCATCCAGCGTCAAAGTATAGGGGTGTACCTCGCAGTAGACGCCGCACTCTCTGACACGTCTGGCGATCAGCTGGTTGTACTGGCCGCCGAAATCCAAGACTATAATCATCTCATGTTCCATATTCTCGTCCTCTTTTATCTGTTATTATTCCCGCTGGTATCTCTCAAAATAACGTCGTGGGCGCCGCCTTCTACGATGCTGGTGGCGGAAACCACGGTCACCTTCGATTCCTTCTGCAGCTCCGGAATGGTCAGCACTCCGCAGTTGCACATGGTTGATTTCACCTTTTGTAAAGACTGGCGCACGTTGTCGCTCAGCGGTCCTGCATACGGCACGTAGGAGTCTACCCCTTCCTCAAAGGAAAGCTTGCTGTCTCCGCCCATGTCGTAGCGCTGCCAGTTTCTCGCTCTGTTGGAGCCTTCGCCCCAGTATTCCTTGACATAGCTTCCGTTGATGGTCAGCTTGGCCGTCGGGGATTCGTCGAAGCGGGAGAAATACCGCCCCAGCATGAGGAAATCCGCACCCATGGCCAGCGCCAACGTCATATGGTAATCGTAGACGATGCCGCCGTCGGAACAGATCGGCACGTAAACGCCTGTCTTCTCGTAGTATTCGTTTCTGGCCTTTGCCACGTCGATGACTGCCGTCGCCTGCCCGCGGCCGATGCCCTTTTGCTCCCTCGTAATGCAAATGGACCCGCCGCCGATGCCGACCTTTACAAAATCGGCTCCCGCCTCTGCCAGGTATTCAAATCCTTCCTTGTCCACCACGTTGCCGGCTCCGATCTTGACACTGTCGCCGTACTTTTTGCGAACGAAGTCCAACGTCACCTTCTGCCATTCGGTAAAGCCTTCGGAGGAGTCTATGCAAAGCACATCCGCGCCTGCGTCCACAAGGGCCGGTATCCGTTCCTCGTAGTCTCTGGTGTTGACGCCTGCCCCCACCACGTAGCGCTTGTGCTCGTCCAGCAGCTCATCGGGATAAGCCTTATGTGTGTCGTAGTCCTTTCGGAAAACGAAGTGAGTCAATCTCTGATTTTCGTCGATGATCGGCAGGGCGTTCAGCTTGTTGTCCCAGATCATGTCATTTGCTTCGGAAAGGGACACGCCTGCCTTAGCGTAGATCAGTTTTTCGAAAGGGGTCATGAAGTTGCACACTTTTTCATCCATGGACATCCTGCTGATCCTGTAGTCTCGGCTGGTGATCAGTCCCACCATCTTGCCTTCCGCCGTACCGTCTTCCGTAACAGCTGTAGTGGAATGTCCCGTCCGCTCCTTCAGCTCCAGCAGATCTGCCAGAGTCTGGTCCGGTCTTATGTTGGCATCGCTGGTTACGAATCCTGCCTTGTGATCCTTGACCCTTTTTACCATCTCTACCTGGTTTTCGATAGTCTGGGATCCGTAGATAAAGGAAATCCCGCCCTCCTTTGCCAATGCGATAGCCAGCCGGTCGCCGGACACGGCCTGCATGATGGCGGAAACCAACGGGATATTCATCTGAATCGCAGGATCTTCTCCTTTTTTGAACTTCACCACCGGCGCCTTGAGGGAAACGTTTTCCACCCTGCATTCCCTTGAAGAATAGCCAGGTACCAAAAGATATTCGCTGAATGTGCGCGATGGTTCTTCGAAAATGTGTGCCATTATTACCTCCTGTTTTCTATCATTTCATAACGATCATTTTATTATTCTTTTTATTGCTGCCCCAGATATTCCTCCAGGGTTATGCCCTTGTCCATGATTTCCGCAGCCGCCAGGATCCCTACGTATCGGATATGCCAGGGTTCGTATGCGTAGCCTGTGATCTCCTCTTTACCTTCCGGGTAGCGCAGGATGAACCCATATCCCGCACAATGCTCCGCCAGCCACTTTCCTTCTTCAGTATCCCCGAAGCGGCTCTCCAGCCGGTAGTCCACAGATGGCGATGATACATCAACCGCAAGCCCCGTCTGGTGTTCACTTTCCCCCGGTCTGGCGCTGTACATGTTGGCATAGCCCTGTCCTTTGCCTGAAACGTAACTGTCGTACAGCTTCTTCTGATATTCATAAGGTCTGTATGCGGTGGTGCAAACGATTTCGTAGCCAGAATCCGCTGCCCCGTCACACAGATTTTCGAATGCTTCTGCCGCCTCCGGTACCATGCTCTGGTACTTTTCATCCCTGTCTGTGGCAACGCTCTGTAGCTGGATCAGCTGCTCCGGCACATAGCTTTCACCTACCGCATGGGTCTTGTTCACCAGAATGAGAAGGCTGGAACTTTTTTCACCGGAAAGGCTGTCCTGCACTATGGCGCTGACCGTATAGGTAATGCGTTTGATCCCGTAGGCGGCTTCCTTTGCCGACTTGGAATTGGCTGCCCCGTAAAACATGAAAATCGCCAACAGAATCACCAGCCCTGCTACGATCAGGAGCAGCAGCATTTCTCTGTTTCTCTTTCTTTTTTTCGGCGTTTCCCGTTGATCCACAGCTCGCCTCCCGAGGTCTCCTCCTCTCAAGTACATTATTCATTATCATACCACATTTTTTTCTTATTTTCTCGTTTTCTGCGGATTTTTTACAGTGTTTTTCAGTTGCTAATCAAATTTCAGATCGCAGACCTTTAAATAGACATGGAAAAAGGCCGCATGGCATTCCACACAGCCTTTTCTCTCCTTTTTTGCAGATCTGTGTCAGTGTTCAAATCTGCAATATGTCTTATGTCAGAAGTTTTTCTTTTGTACCAATGAGCAGTTCCTCTAAAATCAATCTTCGAACACGATGTTACCGTCCATTACAGTCAGGATCACCTTTGCATCGAAAATCTCCTGGGGATCGACGGCAAACAAGTTTCTGTCGATGACTGCAATATCTGCAAACTTTCCTTTTTCCAGGGTTCCCATTTCGTTTTCCCTGCTCACGCCATAGGCTGAGCCGTAAGTATAGCTGCGCAAAACTTCATATACGGACAGCTTCTGCGTAGGATTCCATCCGCCCTTAGGTTCTCCGTCGTTGTGCAGACGGGTCACGCCCCGATAGATTTCCAGAAAAGGACTGTTATCCACAACAGGACAATCGCTCCCTATAGCCAGCACACCGGCAGTATCGTAGAGATCCTTCAGCGGCCATGTCTTATCGGCGCGCTCCTTTCCCAACGTGTCAAAGTATGGGTTCTCCGAGAATTTCTGCGTCAACGCAACATGCTCCGGCTGGACCGATGGAACCACACCCAACTCTGCGAATCGGGGCAGATCTTCGTCCGAGAGCATTTCCACATGCTCGATGGCGTGGCGGCATTTATTTTTACCGTACATCCTGATGGCATTTTCGTAATAGTCCAGCCCCATTCTGGCAGATTTATCTCCACAAGAATGAAGCTTCACGGAAAATCCTCTCTTGTGCGCTTCCGGCACAGCATTCTTAATGGCTTCCGTATCGTTGAGAGAAATGCCATAGTTTCCCGGTGCGTCTGCATACTCTTCCAAAACCAGCGCCGTATGAGTTGTGCTTACGCCGTCCAGAAACTGCTTCAACATCTCAACTCGCAGCTTTTCCGATCTGTACTTTTCTCTCCAAGCTTCCACCTGATCTAAATCACCCAGTAGATCGGGGGCAGCATGGATCCTGACGGTCAACTCGCCGTCCCTATCCATCTGGCTATAAACATCCAGATTCCCCATGTTCCCATGGAAATAAGGCTGCACATCATTAAGCGCAGTGATCCCGTATCTTGCCGCACCTTTCATGTACTCCCGGATAATCGTCTTTTCTTCCTCCGGTGTGAAGATAAATGCGTACTTCGTAATGAGCCCGGATGCCGATTCGTAGAAAAAGCCTGTGGGCTCTCCATCCTCATCTCTGGCGATTTCTCCCCCGAAAGGATCCGGTGTATCTCTCGTAACACCTGCGATTTCCATAGCCTTGCTGTTTGCCCAAACGCCATGTGCTTCCGCATTGACCAGGCACACCGGTCTATCGGGAAAATATTTGTCCAGCGATTCTTTTGTCGGCAAAGTCTTATTATCCCAGAACACGTGGTACCAGCTGAATCCTCTGATCCAGCCGGTATTGTCCTCCAACGTATCCGCATATTCCTTCACCATCAGCGCTGCTTCTTCTTCTGATTTGGCATCGGCAAGATTAACATAGGTTTTGAACATGCCAGCCATCAACAAATGAGTATGACTGTCATGAAATCCCGCCATTATCAACTGATCGCCATAGGATTTTACTACCGTATCAGCCCCTATGTAAGGTGAAGGATCCGTGCCCTTTCCTACTTCTACGATTTTGTTGCCCTTGATGGCGACAAATCCCGGGAAAGGATCAACTGCAACACTATCAAATATGGCATTGCCCTTTATCACTAAATCTGCAATCATTTTCAATTACTCTCCTATTACTCTCTAATGGAAAGCTTCAGTATTTCCTGATATGAATCTACGCGTCTGTCTCTGTGGAATTGGAGAATATCCCTAGCACGTTTGATTTCATCCAGATCCAGTTCTGCTACGATCATATCTTCTTCATTGCGCTTGCCTTCTGCCAGCATATTTCCCCATGGATCCGAAACAAAGCCTCTGCCGTAAAACTCCATGAATCCGCTTCCATCCACTGCATCTTCTCTGCCCACTCTGTTGCAGGCACACACGTAGAAGTTGTTGTGGATACCGTGACCGCGGATGGAATCCACCCATGTCTGAGACGTATCCAGTTCCGGATTGTCCGGCTCTGATCCGATTGCCGATGGGTAAAATACGAAGTCTGCTCCCTTCAATGCCAGAATCCTGGTCGGTTCCGGGAACCATTCATCCCAGCAAATCAGCACACCGAACGTTCCGTACTTGGACTTGAACACCAGATACGGGGAATCTCCCGGTGTAAAGTAATACTTCTCTATGTACTGCGGGCCCTCAGGAATGTGATGTTTTCTGTAGTTGCCCAGCAGACTTCCGTCTGCATCGAAGACAGCAGCCGAATTGTAGTACACGCCATCCATAGCATACTCATAGTAGCAACTGATGATGACTACGTCCAGCTCCTTTGCCAGAGCCTGCATCCTCTGATTTATCGGTCCGTCTACCGGCTCCGCCCAATCGTATTTGGTGTAGTCGATGATCTGTGCAAAATACTGACCGCCAAACAATTCCTGCGTGCAGATGATTTTCGCACCTTGCTTGGCCATGGCTCTGATTTGTTTCTCCGCTTTGTCTACGTTGGCGGCCCTGTCAGGCACACAGGCAAACTGTGTCATGCCGATTTTTACTTTTCCCTTGTTCATACTAATCTTCCTTTCTGAGTTGTCGTTTTACCATACGAATCCTGCTATGGTAAAGAGTACTATAGCTATGATAGCAGGCAGTGCGATCATAGGTAATGAAGTCTTGGCGTATTCTGCGTTGCTTATTCCTGTTACTGCGGAAGCGAGAGTCGCTGCATCGCCGTAGAAGCATGCATGGCTTCCGAAGGCGCCTGCCGATACGATAGCTGCACCCGCCAGGATCGGATTGCCGCCCAGTGAAACTGCCAGTGGAATCAAGATCGGTGAAGCGATCGTCATGGTGCCCCAGAAGCTTCCTGTGCACATGGCGATGAACGCACAAATGATGAATGCGATTACCGGCAGCAGCTTCGCACTAAGCACAGGTTCTGCCACGGAAATTACGTATTCCGTCAACCCTAATTCTCCGTTAGCCGCCTGCAGTACATATGCCGAGATAACAATAGCTGTCACCAGAACCATGCTCTTAAAGCCTTCTACCGAGTGGTCGCAGAACTCTCCCAGAGTCATCAGCTTGGTAGGCACATACAGTACCAGACATGCTACGAAGCCTACAGCCATTCCTACCAGAATATCATTGGTGATAAGGGTAACTGCGATGAGTATTCCCATCGGAATGATGAAAAACCATGGGCTTGCCTTCTTGATGTCCGTATAGCCTTCCATCTCTTCATGTGTCTTATGATAGTATTCAGAGAACGTATCGCCTTCAGCAGCTCTCTTCTCTGCCTTACGCATCGGTCCCCAGGTCGGGATGATTTTAAATCCGATGAGAGGCACTACCAGAACAGCTGCCCATGCATAAAAGATAAATGGTATCGTATGTATGTACGCCGTGAAGGAACTCCCATCAACCATCACGCCCAACTCCTCATACTGGGAGATCATCAAAATCGCCCATGAAGACATGGGTACCAGTACGCATACAGCTGCGCCTGTAGAGTTGATGGTGTACGCCATAAGTTCCCGAGGGATCTTATTCTTGTCTCCGATATTCCTCATGGCAGTACCTACACCCAAGTTGTTCAAATAATCATCGATGAATACTAAAATTCCTAAAATCCATGTGATCAAAATCGTCATTCCCCGGGTTTTTGCTATTTTGGCGCCCCAATCAGCAAATCCCAAGGCTCCTCCGGATTTCTCCAACAGTACGATTACCATACCGAAGAATCCGAACACCAGCACGAACCATGCGTTTTCTGAAACGAC
>JAUNBU010000194.1 GCA_030526925.1 Bacillota bacterium
CGAACTGCGCATATACTACCCCTTCACCGAAGAGATACAGAAAAGCAGATAAAGCAGGGAATACAAAGGCGTGTCGTTCGCTTTGCACACGCCAATAAGCCCTGGCTTATTAGGACGAAATAATCAGTGTGGGTAAAACTCCGTGACGGCGTGGATGTTTTCCCGTACATGTGTGGATTGTGGGGCGTAATTTACAAAAGAAACTAAAAAGTATTTAGAGTTGATGCAAGAGCGGTGTTTACGCAGAATGAAGTATTGGTTCATAACATTGACTTTTTGGGACTCAAATGATGTAATATACACAGATATGAGCGATGATTCTATGATGGATTTAGCAATCGCTGGAAGTAAGCAATACTACAGAATATAGTGTTTTCAAATGCGCAGAAAGATGGTGTAAATATGCCACGGCAAGAAAGAAAAAAACTTAGCGACTTTAATGTTACCAAAGTTGAAATTGAAGATGCATTTAAAAAATTATTTTCCGACTGTTTACAGCATAATGAACAGATCAAGGATTTGAATGTTATCTTTAAAATCGCGATTACGAATCTCTCGCTCTTTCCGAACTTCAACCTGCCGACCGGGTCTACATACAAAGATTACATTGACAGATGGATTCACGGTTACTCGGAAGCTTTAAAAAATATACCAAGCGAAAAAGAAGCTTCTCCGAAATTGAGTTGCTCAGACCCCGCTATCAAAACTATTGTTCAAAATGTGACAAAAGCATCCAATGCGGAAGCCGAGCAGCAAAACTCTCACCATAATTTATTCATGAGTGCAGAGAATATTCAAGGCAACCTGCTCGAAGAATATATCAATAAAAATATACGCCCTCTCGATTGGTATTGGTGCGCCGGAAACGTTCTCCGCGCAGTAGATTTTTGCTCACCAAAGGGGCCTGTCCTTTTGCAAATAAAGAATAAATCAAACACCGAGAACAGCTCGTCTGGTGCCATAAGAATCGGTACAGACATAAAGAAATGGTATCGACTTGGCACAAAGACGCAAAACAGAGTCAAAATCCCAGACTACAAGTGGGAGAAGCTAAACGAAATAATCAACCAAACCGTTTCAAAAAAAGGATTAAAAGCCTCAATGAACGAGGAGGATTACCAAAACTTTCTTGCAACCGTTGCAAAAAAGAACAGTAAAATCATCACAGACAAATAAGCAGATATGATAAAAGCCATGCCAAGGAGTTAGTGTGAAGCACTGCTCTTATTTTTACTGATTAAGACCATCGAAAAGGAGCAATTGTTTGTACCCTTGCCGAGGGGCAACGCCTGCTCTTCGTAAGATCTTATCGACCTCTTGTTGCCACTTAGTCTCGCTTGTATTCTTATATCTCGAATAAGTATACCCAGCAGGCGCATTAAAAGTTTCCCCGCGCATATCGGCTAAAATTCTTTTAGCAATTGCCTCGCCGAGTTTAATAGGCACGGCATTTCCGATCTGCTTATACTGCTCTAAAATCGAACCGCATATCTTCCAATCTGAAGGGAACTCCTGAATACATGCGTACTCTTCCACACTAAGAGGTCTGTCCTCCGTCGGGTGGCAAAGGTCGGTTGCGGGCATTGCCGGATTTGTCACAAGTGTCGGCGACGGCTTCTTAAACCCAACCCTGCGATAAAAACCCGTCTTCCCGCCTCCTAGCAGGTACGCATTACCCATTGCTTCTTCCTGAACATCGGGCGGCAAATCCTTCCAATATTGCCCCTCTTTAAGCATACGATAATACTTCAATCGCTTCTCCGGAAACTCGATATGGTGGTGTTTTACATCAACAGGCAAAGACTCGAATGCGTCCGAAAGCGTTCTCCACGGCAGCAAACCGTTTGCAGACACTTCATCGTGGGTAGGTTCAAGATAACTTACCTTCTCCGAACCGAGTTTCCCAATCATAACAACCCTTTCACGAATCTGCGGCGCACCGAAATTTGCAGCGTTGTACAACTCAAAAGATGTGGAATATCCCGCTTGAGCCAACCTATCCATAATAACGCACAGAGCACCACCATTAATCGGATCTTTTATATCCTTGTAAGGATATGGCGCGGATAGCAAACCGCGAACATTCTCAATAACAATATAAGTCGGTTTGATAGCACTGATGATGTCGATATAGCGCAAAAAAACATTCCCGCGCTCATCATTAAGTGCCCTTCTTGCACCTGCCGTACTAAACGCCTGGCATGGCGGACCGCCAAAGATAACATCAACCTTGCGCCCCTCAGGAACTTTCGCCATACGAAGAATTTGCTCCGCCGTATAAGAGTTGATATCTCCGATTAACGCCATGTCAGGCTCATTCTCATTTATAGTCATTCGGCAATACTTGTTAAACTCGCAAGCCAACAACGCCTTAATACCACCTCGCGCCATACCGATATCAAGCCCCATTGCACCGGAAAAAAAGCTCAAAGCAACAATCTCGGGAAGTTCATCGCTCTTGCGTTCATGGTCATCGGGCTCAACAATAACGTCATGTTCATTAAGATACCTCGTAAAGTTATACGGCTCAACCAACCACTGAGTACCAATACGAGACGCCGTCAACTTTTCCTCGCTAATCAGCTTGCGAACATATTGAGGGGTAACTTTTAATTTAGAAGCTATATCTGGCACGGTAAGAAGATTATCGATTTCACTCATAGGTCTATCTAACCTTTCCTTAACGCAACAATTTATAGACCAATTATAGCTCGATAAAATATTGATTTCAATAGCTCACACAAAATTTCTAAGAATTCCCCTCAGTTAAGCCACCAAGATTTAACACAACAACTGCAATATTGATTGAGAAAGATAAACACATCTACAATGAACTGTTGTTCAACAGCAAATGGCATATGCGCAAATATCTACAAAGTTAATGTCTCCGTGCAAGAATACTGTATGTGCTATGAACCATACTGTGTACACCACAGGACAAAGCCTCTGAAATTGAACGGTGAGATTGTTCGGATTCAGGGCAACTGCATTTACTTTTTTGGAAAAAACAAGACGTCAAGCAAAACCTGTGGGTTAAGCGCAGCCTTGAACATCATCTTTTTCTTGCTCCAGCGGCCGTATTTTGCCTGATTCAACAGGGCAAGGGCATTCTTGCGCAAGACGTTCAGGTTGAGCGGCGAGTTGTCTTTTCTGGCTCTTGACGCATCCTCTCGGAATATTACATCCAGACACCAGTGAAGTTGGTTTTCTATCGACCAGTGCTTTCTTACCGCTTTGGCAAATTCTACGATATTTGTCAGTGATGTTATGTACACGAAGTTCCGCTGCTGAATCCTGTATAACAAAAACGGTCACGCAGGAGCGCAGCTGCTCTTGCGTGACCGTTATTCCCTGTTTCCGTTTTGAAGGCGTTACCCAAAATCTACTTG
>JAUNBU010000019.1 GCA_030526925.1 Bacillota bacterium
CATCAGCTATCTGCTCTTTGTGGTGGACAACCTGATGGCAGGCAGACGGAGGTAGGAATCAAGCGTGACCGGATGATTTCAAAACGTTCCTCATTTTATGGATGACCATATTTTTGATGGCATCTCGTGCAGGAGACAGGTACTTTCTCGGATCAAATTCTTCAGGATGTTCGCTAAGATACTTTCTGATTTCTGCTGTCATGGCAAGCCGGAGATCTGTGTCGATATTTATTTTGCAGATCGTATATTCTGCTGCTTTTTTTAACATGTCTTCAGGGACGCCTTGTGCTCCTGGTATCTTACCGCCGTATTGATTGCATGAGTTTACAAACTCAAGCAGGACAGAGGATGCTCCGTGCAGCACCAAAGGTGTTTCCGGCAAAAGCTTTGATATTTTTCCCAGTCTTTCGAAATCCAGTCGTGGGGTGCCTTTGAATTTGTAGGCGCCGTGACTTGTGCCGATAGCGATGGCAAGAGAATCCACGTTGGTCTTTTCGACGAATTCCACAGCCTGCGTTGGATTGGTATAGACAGCGTCACTGTTATCTACGATCACGTCGTCTTCAATTCCTGCCAATGTTCCCAGTTCAGCTTCTACGACAACACCTCTTTCGTGAGCGTAATCGACGACTTTTTTTGTCAGTTCTACGTTTTCCATGAAAGTGTATTTAGAACCATCGATCATAACAGAAGAAAATCCATCATCGATGCATTGCTTGCATGTTTCAAAATCTGCACCGTGATCCAGATGCAGTGCCACATCGATCCCTGTATCTGCAATCGCTGCTTCAACCAGTTTTTTCAGGTATGCAGGCTTAGCATATTTCCTGGCGCCCGCGGAGACCTGAAGGATCACGGGGGAATGCTCCTCTTGGGCCGCCTCAGTAATTCCCTGGACGATTTCCATGTTGTTCACATTGAATGCACCAACAGCGTAATCACTGTGGATTGCATCGCTAAACATTTGCTTTGTTGTAACAAGTGCCATATTTACGTTCCTCCTTATTATATAAATGGTGAAAAAATTTTACTTTGAAAGATGCTCGGACAGTTCGATCAACTTTAGATTACATATTGTCGGTGTATCTACTGCCTCCTTAAGGTCGATGCGTATAGGATGATCATCTTTGATTCCTACAGCAGCGCTTTCAGAACCTTCATTGATCAGTTTGACCGCTTCATGTCCAAGCAAGCATGCTCGTAGCCGATCCATCATAGAAGGGCTGCCGCCTCGCTGTACATAAGCCAGCACGACTTTTCTTACTTCAATACCCGTTTCGGCATAGACGAGGTCGGCGAGTTCGTCTGTTGAGATGTCCGATCCTTCCGCACGTATAATGATGCCGTGACTCTTTCCTCTATCTTTCGCTTCAATTATTTTTTGGCATACAGCTTCAGGCTTGATGGGGATTTCCGGTATCAGGACACACTCGGCGCCGACTGTAAGGCCTGCGTAGACTGCAATGTCACCGCAGTTTCTTCCCATAACTTCTACGATGGTGGATCGGTCATGAGAACTTGCCGTATCCTGGATTTTGCTGACTGCATCAAGTACTGTCCCAACTGCTGTATCGAATCCTATGGTGTAATCTGTGTATCCCATATCATTGTCAATGGTACAAGGGATACATATAACGGTGATACCTAATTTGGAAAGTTCCAGCGCACCGTTAAAGGATCCGTCGCCACCGCAGACGATCACAGCCTCGATCCCGTGAAGCTTTAGATTTTTTACTGCCTGAAGGCGCCCTTCTTCTGTTCGGAACTCTTCACTTCTTCCTGTTTTTAGTACAGTCCCTCCACGCTGCATGATGCCTTCTATGGATGCCCTGTTCATCAACTTCATTTCGTCTTTTATCAGCCCGTCGAAGCCTCGTTCTACACCCATTACATCTATACCGTAGGCCATTGATGATCGAACCACCACGTGAATCACTGTGTTCATACCAGGTGCGTCGCCGCCGCTGGTAAGCAATGCAATTTTTCTCATTGGGATACCTCCTTAAAGTATAATGATTGTATTTGTATTGTATACATCATAAATACAATAGCATGGATAAAAAAAGAAATCAAGTAGAATCCGTAAAAAAATAAAAGAATGGATCAAAACAGCAAGATGAGCATTAAATTAGAGCAAAAACAAACAAATTAATTATTAAACAATCAAAATTATGAGAAAATTCCTTAAAAAATACAAAAACCTCTTGACAACGGACAAATAGTACTGCAAAATAAGGACAACAAGCAGACAAATCAAAACAAATTGTACGAATAACGACAAAATTAGTTCGTAATTTTGTAAAATTGATTTGGTTTGCAGATGATGTCTTTTCTTGAAGTTAAAGTCGATGTAAGAAAGAAAGAGGTGGCGTATGGCAAAGGTTGTCGGGATCGGTCATGTGAGCTTTACTGTCATGGATATGGCAAAGAGCCTTCACTTTTACTGCGATCTGCTCGGGGGGAAGCTTCTGACAGAAACGGTAGACGAAGGTCCGGAGCTTGGAAAGTATGTGATGGGTGATATGATAAGCAACCCATATGGGAAACTGAAAGTGGCCATGGTTGATATGGCCGGATTGCAAATTGAATTTTTGCAGTATCTGGAACCGGAAACGAA
This sequence comes from Bacillota bacterium, assembly GCA_030526925.1. GTDB lineage: Bacteria > Bacillota > Clostridia > Peptostreptococcales > Anaerovoracaceae > Lentihominibacter. Next base: position 2,618 of record JAUNBU010000019.1, read on the forward strand.
TACGGCATACCATAAGAATCCTTCAATTGCCGGATCTGCACACATTGCTGTCAATGTAGATGATATTGAAGCGATTTATAAGAAGCTGGCGGATGAAGGTGTTATCTTCCATTCGGAAATCAATGACTGTATCCGTGACGGAGAGCTGGTCTGGAGATGGGTATATTCCCGTGATCCGGATGGTATCTGCTGTGAGATCGTGCAATTGAATGAAGAATCGGAATACGTGAAGAATTCACAGAGTTGATGTAGGAGAGGAGCAAAAATGAAATTACAGGAAAAGGTTCTTATGGTTACAGGCGCAGCATCCGGCATCGGAAGAGCCGCAGCAGTGATATGTGCAGGGTACGGCGCAAAGGTAGTGGCTGTGGATCTGAACGAAGAGGGTGTAAATGAAACGGTAGAACAGATTCGCAGTGCAGGTGGAGAAGCTATTGCAGTTAAGGCGGATACGACCAACAGGAAACAGATTGCAGAGGCTGTTGACGCAGGCATCAAGACATTCGGAAAAATCAATTGCCTTTTCAACAATGCAGGAATCGTAAAGTCAAGTTTTCTGATTGACTGTGATGATGAGCTGTACGACAGGATCATGACCGTGAATGCAAAAGGCGCATACATAGTAGCTACAGAAGTTGCAAAGCACATGAAGGAAATCGGAGAAGGCAGGATCATCAACACTTCGTCAATTTCTGCGCTGAAGGAAGAATCGACCAACGGGTTCTACTGTATGTCCAAGTCAGCAGTACTGATGATGACACACATTTTGGCGCTTGAGTTGAGCCAGTACGGTGTGACTTCAGTTGCGATCTGCCCGGGGCACATCAACACTTCTTTGCTTCGTAACTCGTTCATCGAACGTGGGGCGGCAGAAGGAAAGAGCGTGGATGAATTCTATGCTGAGATGGAGGGAACGATCCCGATGGGCAGACTGGCTGAACCGGAAGAGATCGGAGAATTTGTAGCATTTCTTTGTGATGACCGCTCTGCGTACATCAGCGGGAATGGCATCCTTATGGCGGGCGGCAAGGTAATGGAATAAGATAACGAACATGATGAGAAAAGGAGAATAATCATGAAAGCAAATATCGCATTTATGTATGGTCCAAAGGATTTAAGAATTGAAAACGTCGAAGTCCCTGAATTAAAGTCAAACCAGGTATTGGTAAAAACAAAGGCCTGTGGGATTTGCGGCTCTGATGTACACTGTTACCTAGGGGAATCTGCAGAGGGCAGATATGATATTGCCCCTTATACGCCGGGACACGAGGTAGGCGGCGAAATCATCGCAGTTGGCGGGGATATCAAAGAACTGAAAGCAGGAGACAAAGTTACGGCAGACTGTGTAATGGCATGCGGGAAATGTTATAATTGTAAAGAAGGTCTCATGCCGTCTGCTTGTCTGAACATGAGAGAACTGGGATTCAGACCGGACTCTCCAGGTGGCTTTGGCGAATATATGGTTATAGAAGAGGAGTATGTACATAAAATCCCAGACGACTGGTCTTATGACATGGGGGCATGGGTAGAAACCTTTTCCATTGGCTACTTTGGCATTTGGGGCAACGGTGGATATATCGACGCTTCCGACTATGCGCTTGTTATGGGAGCAGGTCCTGTAGGTCTTTCTGCGGCAATGGTTGCAAAGACCTCCGGAGCGAAGGTCATCGTTTCAGACATGAACGAAACACGAAGAGAAAGAGCGCTGAAATATGGGGCGGATGTAGTATTGAATCCTGCAGATCCTGATTACTATGATCAGATCAAGGCTGCAACGGACGGTCACGGTCCGTCGGTCATCGCTGAAGCATCCGGAAGCAATGCAGCATTACAGTCCATATTCGATGTAGCAGGTCACAGCTGCCGTGTTAACCTGATCGGGCATTCCATCGGGCGAAAGGTCCCTGTGGAAATAGGCAAGACCATCTGGAGCACACTTAAGATCAAAGGATCCGGCGGCACCAAGGATTGGGCTCAGAGAACGATTCGTTTTATGAGTGCTATCAAGGATAAGTACGACTTCGAAGCTTTGAATTCTCACCACATTCCGTTTAAGGATCTTGATAAAGGAATGGATCTGGCAGTTAATCATCCGGAAGAAGCGTTCAAAGTCATGTTGACATTTGACGAATAAGGCCGGCGTTGCTTAAAAAACAGGAAAGGTGATAAATATGACTACAAGAAAAGTAGAATCTATTCCGGTAATAGACCGACCTATATCAGATAAGAAGGTGTCCGGAATCGGAGATTTTTTAGGACTCTACGGTGGAGAGCATATTGCGGCTACCGAATTCGTATTCGGGGCAACGCTGGTAGGATGGGGCTGCCCGGCGACAACCATATTGCTGGGGCTGCTGATCGGAAATTTGCTGGCAGTACTGTCATTTACGTTCTGCACAGCGACGATAGCAGTAGATACCAGGCTTACGCTATATACCTATTTAAAGAAAATCCTTGGAGGCCCGGCACAGAAACTATACAGCTGTGTGTGGGGTATATGCAGCATCATCCTTGCCGGATCCGGAATCTGCGTGGCGACAACTGCGATAAGGGAAGTCTTTGGTCTGGAAATACAGCAGGAGTGGTATCCTACAAGTGCAGGGTTTGTTATCATCGCATTGGTGCTGGGATGTATCGTAACCTTTGTTGCTGCCAATGGATTTGATGCCGTTGCAAAATTCTCTACCACATGCGTGCCATGGATGATTACGATTTTCTTCGTCGGTGCGGTCGTTGCTCTGCCACAGCTGGCAGAAGCAACAGGTGTACAGATCAGTTCAGCGGCGGATATCTGGGATGTCTTCAACAGCAATGTTGGAAGCGGCTCAGGGAATCCCGATGCTGAGAAGATTTCAATATTCCATGTTATCTGTTTTGCCTGGCTGTGCAATCTGGCATGGCATATGGGGCTGAATGATATGGCGCTGTTCCGTTTTGCAGCAAATTATAAGTATGGGTTTATCACATCGATCGGAATGTTCGTAGGACACTTTTTCGCATGGATCATGGTTGCGATCATGGGAGCTGCTGCAGCCGCACTGCTGGGAACTTCTTTAACACTTCTCGATCCGGGTGCGGTGACGAATACGGTATTTGGATTGACAGGAATATGTGCCGTTGTTGTGGCAGGCTGGACAACAGCAAATCCGACGATTTATCGTTCTGCGCTATCCCTGAATGTGGTGTTGCCAAAGCTGACGCACAAGCAGGTCACCTATGTTGTCGGTGGGCTTATGACGATTCTGGCTTGCTTCCCGGCGATGACGAACATCGGAAATATAGTTCAAATTTTAGGATGGTCCGTGGTGGGCGTTGGCGCCATATGTATTATGGAACATTTCATCTTCCCGAAAATCGGATTCATGCGTCATTGGGCGTTGTATAAGAAGATGACCGCCAATTGGGCTGCCATCATTACCTGGGCGGTCAGCGTGATTTTCGTACTTGTCATGCTGCGGACAGGGGCTCTTCACAACAACTTTATTTTCATCCCTGAATACATCATATCATCCGTATTGTATATTGTTTTGGCGGCGCTGATGGGTGCGAGGGGTGATTACAGCAAGGAAGAAGCAGAAGAGCTAGAGTTTCAAAAGGAATTAAAGACGTATGTCGATCAGCAGGCAGAGGAAGAAATGAGAAAGGGAGAAGAGACGGTTGTCGTAAAGGCTACAGGCTTTATCAAAGTCGCAAAACCCGTTTCATATGTTATCCTTGCAGCCATAGTCATAACTGCAATGATGGTTTTCGCAGGTGCGATGGCAGTTGAGACATATAAGACGCTAGCGATAATTCTAACGGTGATTTACTTTATTCTGAACGGACTGGCTACTTTTGCCAAGTATAAGAATGAGACAGTACATAGATAGGAGAGAGTAAAATGGTATATGATAAGTTGATGCAGCCGATTCGAATCGGCAAAATGAGGGTGAAGAACCGTATGGTTTTCCCTCCGATGAATACGAACTACTCCAATGAGAACGGTGCGCCGATGGAGCTGATGATGGACTATTATGCACGTCGGGCAAGAGGCGGCGCAGGCTTGGTCATTGTAGAGTCAACGACGATTGATGCCACATCACGTAATCACGGAGCCCAGTCACAGCTGTCAAATACGGCGTCCATCCCGCTTTGGTCAAAGGTGGTTGACAAAGTGCATAGATACGGAGCAAAGGTCGCCATTGAGCTGACACACTTTGGCGCCGATGGTACGGTAAGCTCCGGAGGATTGGAACCGTCACCATCCAATGTAACATCAAGAGGTGCAGAGTTTGAAGTACACGAGATGACCATCGAAGAGATCCATGCGATGCAGCAAATGTATGTGGAGGCAGTTGTAAATGCGAAGAAGGCAGGGTTCGATGCCATAACATACCATGCGGCACACGGGAACATCATGCCTGAGTTTTTCTCGACCCTGTACAACAAACGTACAGATTGGTATGGCGGGAGTTTTGAAAACAGAGTGCGGTTTGCAAGAGAAATCGTTGAAATGACCAGAGAAGCCGTAGGCCCTGATTACCCGCTGATGATGCGGATTTCAGGCGATGAATATATCCAGGGTGGAAGAACACTGGAGGAAACGGTGGAAATTTGTAAGGTAATGGAAAAAGCAGGTATCGATTGTTTTGATGTGTCGGGAGGGATACAGGCAACATATCTGTTTACCATCGCACCGTACAATTTGCCGGGACTTCATGGGTTCATGATGCCTAGCGCCAAGGCAATCAAGGAAGCGGTAAATGTACCGGTAATTGGAGTCGGAGGAATCAGAGACCCCGAATTGGCGGAGAAATATCTGGAAGAAGGGTATGCCGATATGATTGCAATCGGGCGTTCCTTTATCGCTGATCCTGACTTCGGAGTGAAAGCAATGGAAGGAAGAAGCTGCGATATCAGGCCGTGCCTGACCTGCGGCAATTGCTTTATGGAAATCTGCAATGACCGTATCCTGACTTGTACCGTAAATCCGGAAGCTGGAAGAGAGGATGATTTTAAAGGGGTAGAAGAAGCAAAAGATAAGAAGAAGGTGCTTGTGATCGGAGGCGGTGCATCGGGACTGGAAGCGGCGAGAATATCTGCCATGAGAGGTCATGCGGTGACGCTTCTTGAAAAGAACGACCATCTTGGCGGCGCTATGGCAGCTGCAGGAATTCCTCCTCATAAAGAAAAAATCGGACAGCTGGTAGATTGGTATGAAAAAACATTAAAGGATCTGGGCGTAGAGGTGAAAAAGAATTGCGAATATGAGAAGGGAATGTCCAAGGGGTTCGATGTGGTTTTCTCTGCAGTTGGAGCCGAGTATTTGCGAGTGATCCCCGGAAGCGACAAACCGAGCGTCATCGATGCTGTAGACGCATTGAAGCACCCTGAAAAGGTTGGTAACAGAGTTGTTGTCATTGGAGGAGGAGCCACCGGATGTGAGACTGCTGAATTTTTCGGAGCGCAAGGTCAGGAGATATATCTTCACCGTATGAAGAATTTCAGTGGAGATCTGGACATGACCGTCACAGAAAACAGCGGCTTTCAAAACAAGGATGTTACCATTGTGGAAATGATGCCGGAAATGGGAATAGGAATGGATGGATTTTCCAGGAAAATCCTGCTGGAAACACTGGAAATAAACGGCGTGAAAATGATGACCGATACGAAAGTATGGGAAATCGAAGATAAAAACGTCAGAGTCGTGGACAAGAAAAGCGGGGATATCGTCGATTTGCCGGCGGATACCGTTATTCTGGCAGGCGGGCTGCGTTCCAAAGAAGTTATTGTCGAAACAGATGGCGCCCAGGTATATACGATAGGGGATGCTGATGCGCCGGGACGGATCGTTCAAGCCTTATTCAGAGCACATTGTGTCGCAAGGGAGATATAAGATTTCGGAGAAATTTGTATTTTTGTATTTTTTAACTCTACATCCTGAGAAATTTGTATTGAAATGTGGTATAATCATATGAGGACTTGTAGAATCGAAAATTAAAAACAGAAAGCGAAATACGAATTATGGTATATAAGTACATGAGGTTGGTAGATTGGATAAAGGAGCAGGTTGAGACCGGTGCGCTCACAGCAGGACAGAAATTGCCTACGGAAGCAGCCATGGCTGAACAGTTTTCGGTGAGCCGTCATACGGTGCGCCAAGCGCTCGCATTTATGGAAAATGAAGGCTTGTTGTACAGCATCCAGGGAAGCGGGACCTACATTTCCGAGGATATGGAAAGGGTCCCGCCAGAAGACGGCGAACCGGAGCAGAGATCAAACAGCATCGGTATGCTGCTGTCTGATAGCATCCAGTATATCTTTCCGGATATCATACAAGGTGTATCCGAATATTTGATGTCCAGAGGATACCTGTTGAATGTTGCATTTACCGGGGGGAACTTTTTTCACGAAAAGGACGTTTTAGATAAACTGATGGAAGCTAACCTGGCGGGAATCATCATAGAGCCGCTCAGTTACGGCATGGCGCTGAACAATGATGCTTTGTACGCAGAGGTTGCAGAGAAGATTCCTATGCTTATGATCCATACCGATCGATCCCGTGTGTGTCCGACGTTAAGTCTGTGTGACGGGGAGGGCACCTATATGTTGGCTAACCATCTGCTGGACATGGGGCATACAGAGATAGGATCGATTTATGCGTTTGATGAGCCGACGGCAGCGCCGCGATATTCCGGATTTTTAAATGCAATGCATGAGAAGAATGTGACGCATAGGGATGATAATGACATCTGGATCAAGCGCAGGAACCTAAACGATCTCTTTCATCCTGAAGGAAAGTTGCCCCTTGAGCGTATGTTGAAGGAAGTTACGGCAGTGATTTGTCATGATGATCGTATCGCATATGCCCTTATCCGGCATCTTCGGGATCAGGGAATCCGTGTGCCGGAAGACATATCTGTGGTTGGCTATGATGACAGCGTTTACGCAACGCTCGACATGCAGATCACCAGCGTGACCCACCCGAAGGAAAAGTACGGAAAACGTGCAGCACAGGCGATCCTTGAGATGATCCGCGATCCGGATGCCTTTGATGCAGATAAATACGTGATCCATCCGAAACTGGTAGTCAGAAATTCTGTCAGGAAGATAAAATAATTAAAACGACATATTAAAAGGACCGGTGGTATACCGACTGCGTAATCCGCAGCTGTATGCCACCGGTCTTCTTTCTTTTAATGATTATAAAGGTTCTTTCGACGTTGTTCAACTGAACGCAGCTATAGATTGAAATATTTCGTCAAGTAGTACTTTTTTACCGAACGAACATGCTCTTCCATAGCGGATACAGCCCCGTCTTTATCTCCCTTTTCTATGAACTTCATGATTTCCTTGTGTCCGGTTATGCCAAGCCGGGAAATGGCAGGGTCTTCTCTGTTGGTGTATGCGAGGCGATTGATTTGTTCGTAGATCGCATCTAACATGACAGAAAGACGTTTGTTACCGACCGTAGCATCGATGATGCGATGAAATTCCATATCGCTTTCCATAAAGGCATTGTAATTGTTATCAGCTACAGCCAGTTCTCCCTTGTCTACGCAGTCACGGAGTCGTTTAACGATGGCAGCAGGGGCTCTGTCGATGAACTGTTTCACAGACATACCTTCAAGCGCTTCGCGAATATCAAAAATTTCGATCAGATCCTCAAGCCCGATGGCAGAAACCGAAAGGCCGATGCCGGGTGTCATGACGAGAAGATTTTCACCGGTGAGGCGACGGATGGCATCACGGACGGGGGTCCTGCTGACTTTCAGTTCCTCGCAGATGGCTTCCTCTGTCAAGGGAGTACCAGGCGGGTATTCATTTTTATTGATTTTGTCTTTGATGTATTCATATACATATTGCTGTTTTGTCTGTTTCATGATTCCTCCTAACATAATACACAATGTATGTTAAATGTATTTATCAAAAATACTTTTCTGGCTATAAAATACCACAAAATATCTGGAATTACAACCATATTTTACCTATTTTTGGCAACCGGAGCGATATTTATAATAGAAAATCTCAAAAAAACAAAAAAAGGGCTTTACAAATAAATACTTACAGTATACAATATGTATACAAAGAAAAGACATCGAAAATCCAACTAAAATTCTACTGCCGATTAAAATTTGAGAGGAGAAATATCATGGCAAGAAAAACGTATAAGAAAGAAGTAATGGGTGAAACCTGGTACGTTACTGATTATCCGACGATCCATTTTGATGACAGTCCCGTGGGACTGATGAAGAAAGAAGTCTGGGAAGCTTCCGAAAAAGAAATCGATAAGATTTTGGAAGAATACGGTCTGCCTGCAGAGTCTGAGTTGGGCAAGGCAGGTTGCTACATCCAGAATACGCCGCGGGCTAAGGTCATCGAGAAGCGTCGCAAGAACGATGTTGTCCTGATTCCGATCGGAACGACGGAAAATCACGGTATACATAATCCGTCCGGCCTGGACACCTATATGGTTACCCAGATATGCGAAGGCGTTCGCCGCTATACAGCCAATAAAGGCTACGAAGTTGCGCTCGCACTTCCGCCAATCAACTATGGTGGGCATCCTTATCATCACGTAGCTATGCCTGGTACCTATATGGTAACGGAAGAAGTCGTAAGAGAGACTCTGATCTATATGCTGTTGGGGCTGTGGGATGATGGCTACAGAAAGTTCATCCTGGTAAATAACCACGGTCACAAGTGGATGCTGGAATCCGCAGTACAGGAATTTTTCAAGCGCTATCAGCTGCCTTGCATCGTTTCCGAACTGGAATGGCACCGTGCCATCAGAGAATTTTGGGTACCGATCGATGAACCGGATTCGTTGACAACTCATTTCGTACATGCAGACGAGGCGGAGACTGCAGTTGCAAACCTGCTGTTCGGTGACATGGTGGATATGGACGTATGCGTGGATGCGCAGCCAAAGGCGCTGGCTCTTAAGGGGCATTACGACACATCGGTGGACTCCTATGGTCGTCCGCACACATGGTCCGAAGGAGAAGGACACACCGTTATAGAGCGTTACGGAACACCGGAGGGCGTAGTAGGTTATCCGTCCAGAGGAGATGCGTTTAAGGCGAAGAGACCGATCGCAGCCATCTGCAAATACATAACCTTGATGATAGATGATATGCTGGAAAATTTCCCTGTAGGGACTGCTCCGGTCGAGGGTTTCACGACTCGTCCGAAGGAAGAAGTTGAGCCTTGCTTCAAAGAGCCGCTCAGCGATGGATGGGTATCCGTTCACGAGCTTCCGAAGCGCGGGATTTTTACACGATAACTTGAGCTGATATGGAAGGCGCTGTGAAAATGATTACAGCGCCTTTTAAACAGAAGGTAAAAGGAGAAAAGGCAATGATGAACGATGCAAAGAAAAAAGAATTAAAGCGGTTTTCGAAACAGATCCAGATGGAAATCGTGAAAATGATTTCTCATGTGCCGGCGGGACATATCGGTGGGTCCCTGTCCATTACAGAGCTGTTATCGGTCCTTTATAATAAACAGATGAAAATCGACCCGAAAAATCCCAATTGGGCAGATAGGGATTGGCTGGTTCTGTCAAAGGGACACTGTGGTCCTGCGCTTTATGCTACGCTGGCGCTGAAGGGGTATTTTCCCATGGAAATGCTGGAGACGCTGAATGCGCCGGGGACGGACCTGCCAAGCCATGCCGACAGGAATCACACAACAGGAATCGACATGACGACAGGCTCGTTGGGGCAGGGTGCATCCACCGCAGCGGGTACGGCTTTGGGCATGAAGATGGATAAAAAAGAGAATGTCGTTTACCTGATCCTGGGAGATGGTGAGCTGAATGAAGGGCAGGTATGGGAAATGGCAATGATGGCTTCCACAAAAAAGCTGGATAATCTGATCGCTTTTGTTGATTTCAATAAGCTGCAGCTTGATGGGCGCACTGATAATGACGATGTGTGCAACCTGGGGGATATCTGCGCCAAGTTCACAGCATTCGGATGGTATTCCCAAAGGGTCGATGGGCATGACGTTGTTGCGATCGACGAAGCGATTGATAATGCAAAGGCTAAAAAGGGCTGTCCATCCGTCATCGTAATGGACACGATCAAGGGAAACGGATGGAGTAGAATCGCAGATACAGCCGGCAGCCATAGCAGAGGGGTTTCTCAGGAAGAGCTGAAAGAGGCACTGGCGGAAATACAAGCTGCGATGGATGAAATATAAGGAGGATATTGACATGGGTAAAGTTATACTGTCAAAAGAACACGGCAAAGATGTAGCGGACATGCGTACAGCCTATTGTGAAGAAATGGTCGGAATGGCAGAACAGGATGATCGAATCGTAGCTTTGGATGCAGACTTGATGGCGGCGATGGGCATGAAGCCATTTGCAGAAAAATTCCCGGAACGAACGATCGACTGCGGCGTTCAGGAAGCAAATATGATCGGCGTTGCATGTGGGCTTTCCGTATGGGGAAAAATCCCTTTCGCACACACCTTCGGACCGTTTTGCACACGCAGAGCTTGCGACCAGATTTTTATGTCGGGAGCATATAACAGAGCGAATGTAAAGGTGGTCGGGTCCGACCCGGGGATCACAGCATCCTATAACGGTGGAACGCATATGCCATTTGAAGACATGGGGATCATGCGCGGGATACCGACGATGACGGTGATAGAACCGACAGATATCGTAATGCTGAAAAACCTGATGCCTCAGATCGCAGAGCAGTATGGGATGATGTACATGAGGCTGGTCCGAAAAGACGTGCGAAAAGTTTATGCGGATGGATCGACCTTTGAGATAGGCAAGGCAGCGAAGCTGACAGATGGAAGTGACGTGACGATCATCGCCAGCGGTTTCTGCGTTGCTGAATCATTGGATGCGGTAGAAACGCTTAAGGAAGAAGGAATCAGCGTGAGACTTCTGAATATGTTTACCTGGAAACCGCTGGACAAGGAAGCAGTTCTGGCGGCGGCAGAAGAAACGGGGGCTATAGTTACAGCGGAAAATCATAATGTAGTAAACGGACTTGGTTCCGCAGTCAGTGAGTTGCTGGCAAAAGAAAACCCGACGATCGTGGAAATGGTCGGCGTACAAGATGAATTCGGTGAGGTAGGTCCCGTAGATTATTTAAGAGAGCGTTTTGGTTTGACGAAAGATAACATTGTCGAAGCCGTACATAAAGCGCTGGAAAGAAAGGCAGAAGGAGGCAAATAGTATGACGAAAATTGCGATCAATGGATTTGGGCGTATAGGGAGGCTTGCGTTCAGGAAGATATTTGAAGATAAAGGATGTGAAGTGGTTGCCATCAACGATCTGACGGACCCGTCTATGCTGGCTCATCTGCTAAAATATGACAGCGTGCAGGGTAGATATGCAGATGCTCATAAGGTAACCAGTGATGAGGATTCGATCAGTGTTGATGGTAAAAGGATCCCGATCTTAAGCGAAGCAGATGCTTCCAGGCTTCCATGGAGCGATCTTGATGTGGATATCGTTTTGGAATGTACAGGATTTTACACCTCCAAAGAAAAATCTCAAGCGCATATTGATGCGGGCGCAAAAAAGGTTCTGATTTCTGCCCCGGCAGGAAGCGACTTAAAAACCATCGTCTACGGCGTGAACCATGATACGTTGACACCCGAAGATAGCATCATATCAGGGGCGTCTTGCACCACCAACTGTCTTGCTCCGATGGCAAAAGTGCTTGCAAATTACAGAGAACTGAGGACAGGCTTTATGACGACTATACATGCGTACACGGGAGATCAGATGATCCTGGATGGCCCGCACAGGAAGGGGGACTTCCTTCGTGCCAGAGCCGGCGCCATCAACATTGTGCCCAATTCCACGGGAGCGGCCAAAGCCATCGGTCTGGTGATCCCGGAGCTGGATGGCAAACTGATTGGGTCGGCACAGAGGGTGCCGGTCCCTTCAGGCTCAGTTACCATCTTGGATGCTACGCTGAAGGATGAAACGGATTCCGTATCGGTGGAAGGAATCAATGCAGCCATGAAGGAAGCAGCGTCTGAATCCTTTGGGTATACGGAGGAAGAACTGGTTTCCAGTGATATTATTGGAATCAGCTATGGATCGCTGTTTGATGCAACACAGACGTTAGCGAGAAAATGCGGTACTCATATCTATGAAGTGCGCATCGTCGCTTGGTATGATAATGAGATGAGCTATGTGAGCCAGCTGGTAAGAACGATGAAATATATGGAGACACTGCTATAGAGAGGGAGGATTCATGAGGAAGACGAAGATAATATGTACACTAGGTCCTGCAACGAGCAGCGAAGAAAAGATAAAAACACTTTTTTATGCAGGCATGGATACGGCAAGAGTGAATTTTTCCCATGGCACATACGAGGAACAACAGGCGAAAATCAATAGCTTTAAGAGAGCCAGAGCTGCAACGGGGGTACCGGCAGCTCTGCTTCTTGACACGAAAGGACCGGAAATAAGACTAAAGGAATTTAAAGATGGAAGCGTATGGCTGGAAGAAGGCAAGGAATTCACTCTTTACTGTCATGATGTCGATCAGGGGAACGCGACCGGCGCGGCGGTAAACTATGTGAAGCTGCATCAAAAGGTGAAAAGCGGTGATGTGATCCTTATAGATGATGGCAAAGTGGAACTCCAAGTTGAGAAGGTTCTAAAAGGAGACATTGTTTGTAAGATAATCAGCGGAGGGAAGGTGAGCGACAGGAAAAGCGTAAATGTTCCGGGGATAGCACTTGATATGGAATATTTGAGCGAAGAAGATAAAGGAGATATTATTTTTGGGTTAAAAAATGATATTGACTATATAGCGGCCTCCTTTGTAAGAGGGAAAGACGATGTTTTAAAACTGAGGGATTTTCTGAAAGACAACGATGCGAGAGGGATAAAAATAATATCGAAAATAGAAAACGAAGAAGGATTGAATAATTTTGAAGAAATTCTCAAGGTGTCTGATGGGATCATGGTAGCCAGAGGGGACATGGGAGTGGAGCTTGATTTTGAAAAAATTCCGGGCATTCAGAAGAATATCATAAAGCGGTGTTGTGAGACGGGGAAAACGGTCATAACTGCAACTCAGATGCTTGAATCCATGATCGAAAATTCTACACCTACGAGAGCAGAAATAACAGATGTAGCAAATGCCGTATACGATGGAACGTCAGCGGTAATGCTTTCGGCGGAAACGGCGGTGGGGAAATTCCCGATTGAGACGGTAAAGATTATGACGAGGATATTAGAACAGGCAGAAGAAGATTTGTCGGACCAGAATGTTCGTGAAAAAAACTACAGTTATGAACCTCGCGATGTTTCAGATGCGGTGGGACACGCAGCTTGTCAGGCAGCAGGCGATCTTAAGGTGAAAGCCATCATAGCGGTGACACAGTCGGGGTATACAGCCGAAAAGATTTCAAAATACAAACCACAGATGCCGATTTTAGCAGCAACTCCGAATTTAAAAACGTATTTCCAACAGTCACTGACACGAGGAGTATGTCCTGTTTTAACAAAGTGTACGGATCAATGGCAGCCGTTAATGAGAGAATCGATCAACCAGGCAAAAGAAGCGGGATTTGTTGAAAAAGGGGATCAAATAGTTATATGCGCCGGTATGCCGCTTCAGGAAACGGGAAAAACAAACCTGATGAGGATCGAAGACGTGGTTTGAGATTTGAAGTAATGGAGGTACGGTATGACAGAAACTATAATGGAAAAGCAAAAGACCATAGCGTTGATTGCTCACGATCATCAGAAGGATGATCTGGTGGAATGGTGTGTCAAGAATCAGGAAAACTTGAAGCAGCATTTTTTGTGCGGAACGGGGACCACGTCCAGGCTGATTGCCGAAGCAACCGGGTTGCCGGTCAAGTCCTATAAGAGCGGACCACTGGGCGGAGATCAGCAGATCGGGGCAAGGATCACCGAAGGAGAGATCGATATGATGATTTTCTTCTGGGATCCTTTGGAATCACAGCCGCATGATCCGGATATTCGGGCGCTTTTGAGGATTGCCGTGGTATACGATATACCGGTGGCAACCAACAGAGCAACGGCGGACTTTTTGATCACCTCTCGGTACATGAATGATCGCTATAGTCATCAGCTGCCGGATTTCGAATCGGTGGTAAGCCGTGAGACGGAGAAGATTTTAAAATCAGAACGATAAAACGCCCTGATAACAGCATGAACGGTCAAGCGACTGCCTGCTGCCGGGCGCTTTTTTTAATTCTTTTCCTTGATATGTAAATACTTTTCCTTGGTAGCGAGACCGCCTCGGATATGCCGTTCAGCTTTGTTGTTGTCAAGGACTTCCTTTACCTCTGCGGCGAGGCCGGGGTTCAGCTCCTGAAGACGTTCCGTAATGTCCTTGTGGACCGTGGATTTTGAAACCCGGAATTTGGCTGCCGTGCTCCTTACCGTTGCTCCGGTCTCGATGATGTAATTGGCAAGCTCCAGCACACGCTCCTCTATATAATCTTTCATAATGTTGACAGTTCACCACCTCATATTATATTAACTTTAGCAGTCAAAACAATATATGAAGAACCTTTACGGAATATACTAACTTTAGATTTTCAGTGTAAATTTTATTCCCTATGGTAAAACTAATACAGAACTGATAAAATGAAAGGAGCCTGCGATACGAAAATATGATCGCAGAAACAGCATATGGGTTTTACGGAAGAAGTGGGAATCGATCTGGGAACGGCCAACGTTCTCATCTATGTGGACGGCAAGGGGATCGTATTGCAGGAACCGTCGGTGGTGGCCATCAACAAGGACACCAAGGAGATACTGTCGGTGGGCAGCGAAGCCAAGCGGATGATCGGACGGACGCCGGGCAACATCGCCGCCATAAGGCCTCTGCGGGAAGGGGTCATCTCCGACTACGACATCACGGAAAAGATGCTCCAGTATTTCATCAAGAAGACCTGCGGCGGCAATCGCTTCTTTAAGCCGCGGCTCATAGTCTGCGTGCCCAGCGGCGTCACCGAGGTGGAAAAGCGTGCTGTCAAGGAGGCGGCGCTTCAGGCAGGGGGCAGGGCTGTATACCTGATAGAAGAGCCGGTTGCGGCAGCCATCGGCGCAGGCATAGACATCACCGGTCCCGAAGGTGTCATGGTCATCGACATCGGAGGCGGCACCACGGACATTGCGGTCATCTCACTGGGCGGCATCGTCACCAGCGCATCGGTCAAGGTTGCAGGTGACAAATTTGATGAAGCAATCGTCAAGTACATCCGAAGGCAGTACAACCTTTTCATCGGGGACAGGATGGCGGAAAAGCTAAAGCGGGAGATCGGCACTGCCTACGAGGGCAAAAAGAGCCTGAAGGCCCTTTGCAAAGGGAGAGATCTGGTGACCGGACTTCCCAAGACGGTGGAGGTGGCTTCAGAAGAAATCATGGAGGCGCTGGAAGAGCCGCTGGATCTGATCTGCGAGGCGACCCACAACGTGCTGGAGCGGACGCCGCCGGAACTGGCGGCTGACGTGGGAGAGACGGGGATAATTATCACAGGCGGAGGAGCCTATCTGAGGGGTCTTGACAAGCGGATCGAAGCCAGGACGGGCATCAAGACACAGATCGCCGAGGATGCAGATTCCTGCGTAGCCAGGGGTACCGGAGAATCATTGAAATACATCGATACCATAAGCAGAAACAGTTTGAACAGGAGAGAAACGTATATATGAAATTGGAATTGACGGCAACGGCGACATTTGGCCTTGAGGCGGTGGTCCGGCGGGAAATCGAAGCGCTGGGATATCAAATTATCAAAACGGAAGACGGCAAGGTGAGCTACACGGGCGACGAGCGTGCCATAGTCAGATCCAATCTGTGGCTGAGAAGTGCAGACCGGGTGCTGATGAAGATGGCGGAGTTTAAGGCTCTGGAATTCGAAGAGCTCTTTCAGCAGACCAAGGGCATCGCCTGGGAGCAGCTTATCCCTATTGATGGAAAGTTCACGGTAAACGGCTCGTCGGTCAAGTCGAAGCTCCACAGCGTACCGGCGTGTCAGAGCATCGTCAAGAAGGCCATCGTGGAACGGATGAAGGAGTTTTACGGCATAGAGACTTTCCAAGAGACAGGGGCTGAGTACACGGTCAAGGTGACGCTGCTGAAGGATAACGTGACGCTGACGGTGGACACCAGCGGAGCAGGGCTTCACAAGAGAGGCTACCGCACAGCAGACGTGGCGGCGCCCATCAAAGAAACCCTGGCGGCAGCACTGGTACAGCTTTCCTTCTGGAAAGAGGACCGCATACTGACAGACCCTTGCTGCGGCTCCGGGACCATCCCCATCGAAGCCGCCATGATCGGACGGAACATCGCGCCGGGGTTAAACAGGAGCTTTGCATCTGAAGGCTGGGAGTTCATTCCCGAAAATCTGTGGAAGGAAGAACGCCGGGAAGCTTTTGCAGCCATAAAATATGACCGGGAGCTTGAAATCTACGGCTACGATATAAGCGGCAAGGCTATCGCCGCCGCCAGACAGAACGCAGAGGACGCAGGGGTGGACGACTGCATCACCTTTAGAAAAGCCGATGTGAAATCCTTGAAGCCCGCAGGAAACCGGGGCATCATCATCACCAATCCGCCTTACGGGGAGCGGATCGGCGAGACGGAAGAAATCAGGAAGATATATCAAGCCCTGAACCGGTTTTTCACGGAAAATCCCGACTGGTCCCTGTTTCTCATCACCACCGATAAGGGCGCAGAGCAGCTGATAATGGGACGCGAGGCCAACAGAAGGCGGAAGCTTTACAACGGACGGCTGGAGGTCTGCTACTACCAGTTTCACGGAGAGAAAAAATGAGGATCCGAATCGACAGACAGGAAAAGATACCATTATATTTGCAGATAGCGCAGCAGATAAAGGAAATGATCTTCGACGGCAGTCTGGTGGACGGATATCCGCTGCCATCGGAACGAAACCTGGCAAAAGAACTGAATGTACATAGGAATACCGTAGTGAGGGCATACTCGGACCTGAGAGCGGAAGGACTGCTCCTGTCCTATCAGGGACTGGGGTACCGGGTCAATTACCGGAACATGTTCTTCGGCATGGTGAAGAAGCCGGTCAATTGGGAAGCACTCATTAAGGATGACTATGTCAGCTTTGAAAGCGATTTTGACGATCTTTACAGCAAGGCCTACGAGG
>JAUNBU010000195.1 GCA_030526925.1 Bacillota bacterium
GCTGAGGAACTGTAGTAAAATATAACTGGCAATACCAGATACCAGATATAATGACAGAAGAGAACACAAGAGGTAGGATAATGAAGCTGAAGAAAATAGCATCTCCTTCGCTTAAGGATTTGTTCGTCAAAGAAATAGAGGGGATGATCCTCTCCGGTAAAATAGAGATAGGAGACACTCTGCCCTCGGAGCGGGAAATGGCGACGCAGATGGGAGTTTCCCGTGCTGTGGTGACGGCCGGCATGTCGGAGCTTTCCGCCAAAGGATTCGTGGAGATCAGACCGCGCTCCGGCGCTGTGGTAGCTGACTACCGGCGTAAAGGGACACTGGAGACCCTGGTTTCCATCATGAACTACAACGGAGGGACCTTTCGCCAGAAGGACATCCAGTCCATCATAGAGATCCGATTGGCTCTGGAGAAGATCATGCTGGAGGACCTGATCCCCGGCATCACGGATGAGCAGCTGGAGGAGATCGGAGGCTTGCTAGGCAAGCTGGAAGCTAGCCACGGGTCCGACGAGATCGTGGAGAACACCTTTGAGCTGCACCATGAGCTGATGGTCATGAGCGGCAACACATTGCTCCCGCTGATCTACTATTCCTTCCGGGTTCCCATCTCCAGCCTTTGGGCAAGGTATACACGCCTCTACGGAGAACATGCCCTTTACGACAACGCTAAAGGCCTGTATGAGTATATGAAAAAACGCGACCTGGAGGGCGCGCTTAAATGGTCCCAGAAGTATATAACCGCATCCATCTCCGGAGATAGGGAGATATACGAAGGGTAAGGGCAATAGCCCTTGCAGGGATCGTGCGATTGAGTAAAAACGCAGGCCTATGCCTGCAGACAAAAAACAGGAGCTGAGATTTGAAATCCCGACTCCTGTTTTTGGCATATGTCATATTATGTTGATGGTGTACTCGGTGCGCCCGGATGCGCTGAGCGCTCTATCCGAAGTATCTCTTAAGCAGGCCCTGGAAAGCTCTGCCGTGTCTTGCTTCGTCCTTTGCCATTTCGTGAACCGTATCGTGGATGGCGTCAAGGTTCTGCTGCTTGGCCATAGTTGCCAGCTCCTTCTTGCCTGCGCAAGCGCCGGCTTCGGCTTCTACACGCATTTCCAGATTCTTCTTAGTGGAGTCTGTTACCACTTCACCCAGCAGCTCTGCGAACTTGGCAGCGTGCTCTGCTTCTTCCCAGGCAGCCTTTTCCCAGTAGAGACCGATCTCAGGATAGCCTTCTCTGTGGGCAACTCTAGCCATTGCCAGGTACATGCCGACTTCGGAACATTCTCCGTTGAAGTTGTCTCTCAGACCCTGGATTATTTCAGGATCAACGCCCTGTGCTACGCCGACAACGTGATCGTCGATAAACTCAACGGCGCCTTCCTTAACCTCTACAAACTTTTCTGCCGGTACTCCGCACTGTGGACATTTCTCCGGTGCATTAGGACCTTCGTGGGTGTAACCGCATACTGAACATGACCATTTCATAGTAAATTCCTCCTTTAAACTCATTTTATTTTTCTCATGTGAATTTATGTATTCTTGTTTACGAGGATAGTGTACCATTTTAGTACAGAATAGTCAAGCCCTTTTTTTGGAAAAATTTAATTTTTGTTTAAAACCTATAACCAATGCCTAACTTTACTATATGCGCACGAAATTTTGCTTTCGCTGCATCCGGATCGTCGGTCGTATTTGCCAGTTCGTCTATAAGACGTGAAATCACTTTTTTCTGCTTGTAGGTGAATTTGTGTTCAAATTCGCCGGTCAACAGCTGACGATTGTTGGCTACTTCGGTCAGCAGCTCGGTATAGTCTTCATTTTTAAATAAAGTAATGCTTTTTTTCTCAAATTCGGAAACAGGGGAAGGACCATACATATTCCTAACACCAAGAAAGACATTCTCTGAAAGCCTAACTCTGGCTCCGAGTCCGAACTCCACTCCGAATTTTGATTTGCTTTTCTTATAATCTGAAAAGTCTTCGGTTTCCAAGCAGGTCATGAACTGATTTGCCAGCTGGTTTGCTGATTTACCGGCATAAGAGTTGAACTTCGTGTCGCTGAAGTCGATCTTTGCTCCTGCGGAAGTTGCCTGTTCAGAGCGGTTTATCAGACCGTCGGTGGTCTGGATGAGGGTCTCGCTGCGCTTAAAGAAGTGGATATCACGGCTCAGGGATTCTTCAAGGGCTTTACGTATGTTTGCCTTGTCGAACTTCTGAGGTAACTTGCCTGCGTTTTTCATTACGCCAAAACCCTCTCCTGTATAAACACCGTTCTTTTTCAGCGCTGCCAGATCGGATTTGCTGGCGCTCATGATAGTCGTGGTGTTGGGGTCGCTGTTTAGGAGTAAGCCTGTACCGTTAGCGGAAACGAAGGCCACCTTGCTTTCGCCACCCGGAGTAAGCTGGCTGTAGGTATTACCGGAAATGTTTGCGGGAAGCGTGAAGGTGTTCAGCTCTATCTGCTGATTCGTATCATCTGCCAGCGTCAGAACGATCTGACCGGTGCTTACTTCCGCATTGGAAAAGACGTTCATATTGTTGCTGTTTCGGAAGTTTAAAATTTCTTCTCGCATTTTCTCTATACTGCGCATGACATCATCTGTGGACGCTAATCCTTTGATGGTGTTTGTTGATATGGGTCTGGCAGGAGTGGTGCCGCCGGGATTTGACGGCGGTGTTTTCGGATTGGCGTAGCAGTTCAGCGTTGAATCGCTGAACACATTGCGCCAGTTTTCGGATAAAACTTTTCCGCCGCTGCCTGCGCCTACGGCATTATCTTTGGAATTGCTGTAGGCATTGATGGTGACTTTATCATCGTCCTGATCACCGATGTGTAAAGAGCCGTTGAAGTCTTTGCTTTTATTGGAGCCGATACCTGCCCCATCCTCAGCCTTTGCATTCAAGGTGCCTTCACCGTTGACATGTAAGGCGCCATTTGTCACATGGATGGCAGCATTGCCTCCTGTGGCGGAGACGGTGTTGTTCCCGTTCACCTTAATGCTAGCGCTTGAGGATCCCACATCTATGGCTGACTTTCCCTCAGGAGCGGATATGTTCAGGTTCTCGATGGTGAAGTTGGCTGGCGCATCTGCCATGACTCCTCCGTCCGTTGTTGTCGGAGTTATTACCGAGATGGTATTCGTAGAGGAAGTTCCCGTGATGATCGGAGCAGAGTCCGTTACAGGTTCAGCAGCCCCCTGTTTAACAGTTTGATTCTCCGGATTTGTTGATGCACCAATGATAATATCCCCATTGGCAATATCCCATTCGATTCCAAACGCACTTGCCGGTGTCATACACAGCATCAATGCGGCTAGAAGGACCGCAAAGACCCTTTTCCCGTTTCGTTTTTCTTTTCCTATCTTCATG
>JAUNBU010000020.1:0-2215 GCA_030526925.1 Bacillota bacterium
AAGGAGGAACACTGATATGCGAAGAAAAGACAGAGAAATGGGACGTGAATTTGCCCTGAATGTGGTGGATAAATGCGAGTACGCCGTGATTTCCATGGTGGATCCGGAAGGGCTGCCTTACTGCCTGCCCATCACCATCGTTCGAAAGGATGACCTTGTCTATTTTCACACCGCCAAGGAGGGCTTCAAAATAGATGTGCTGACCAATGATCCCCACATCTGCATGTCCTGTGTGAGTGATACCTATCGCACGCCTGATAAATTCACTACCGAATTTGAGTCCGCTATCGTCAGAGGAACTGCTTCCGAAGTGACGTCGGATGAAGAAAAAATCGAAGCCTTGAGGCTGCTGTGCCAGCGTCATACACCTACCAACATGCATGAATTTGACGATGCCATCTCCAAAAGCCTGTTCCGCACCGGTGTCTGGAAGCTCACCATTGAAGACATCACCGGCAAGCGGAAGAAGTACGACCGGGAAGGCAAAGAGATGAAATACGGGCGCACCGAATAAATCGAATGAAAAGGAGAAATACGATGATAAGAAAGATAATCAAGATAGATGAAGAGAAATGCAACGGCTGCGGCCTGTGTGCCGAAGCCTGTCACGAAGGAGCCATAGGTATGGTAAACGGCAAAGCCAAACTGCTGCGAGACGATTACTGCGATGGACTGGGAGACTGCCTCCCTATCTGTCCGACAGATGCCATTTCCTTTGAAGAGCGAGAAGCTGACCCTTACGATGAAGCTGCCGTTAAAGCACGCATGGCAAAAAAATCGGGTACTCTTACCAACTGGCCGGTGCAGATCAAGCTGGCGCCTGTCAATGCCCCTTACTTCGACGGCGCTCACCTGCTGATCGCCGCTGACTGTACGGCTTTCGCCCACGGAGATTTCCACCGTCACTTCCTAGACGGACGCATTGCGCTCATTGGCTGCCCAAAACTGGACCAGACCGACTACTCAGAAAAGTTGGCAGATATCCTAAAGGAAAACAGCATCCAAAGCGTAATGGTCACCCGCATGGAGGTCCCTTGCTGCGGCGGACTGGAATACGCCGTCAAGCAAGCACTTGAAGCCAGCGGCAAAGACATCCCGCTGGAAGTCGTAACCATCGGCATCGATGGACAGATTCGGAGCTAGTATTCTGTTATTCAGTCACCTTCGTGCAGAACTCTGCCACCGTCCTGCCCCATTTCTCCGACTCTTCCTTGATCGGAGAATGGGCTGATTCTTCGAAAAGCACCAACCGCTTTTCCGGCGCATGTAGCTGGTCGAACCATTGCTTTGCCAGCTCCGTAGGCGTATTGTAGTCGTGGACGCCCTGGGTCAGCAGCACCGGCATTTTCAGCTCCTTTACCGTATTTAAAAAATCGCAAGCCACCACTTCTGCCCATAATATCTTGGAAAGGTACAGCGCGCCCTTTGCATAAGCTGCCGTTTCCCGCAAATTGTATTCCTTGGTCTTAAGCAGCGGCAGTAGAATGGATTTCATCATGCCGCTTCGCTCCTTATAGTCCCCACCGCCGTATCTGGTCAGGCAGTCGCGCTGCGCCATCATGGCATCGTTGGTAGGATAGACGCCGTTCACCGGGCCGTTGCCCTCCAGTTTGGAAAGGGCTTTCTTATCGCCCAGGCGCTTTGCTTCACGCAGGCAAAATTCATATGAAAGGCGTTCGTTTTCCGTACCGTCGGCAAACTGCCCCTGTCCGATGTAGGCGGCAATGTGCTCAGGGTAACGCGAAACCAGCTGCGTGCCGATGACCGTCCCCCAGGAATGACCCGCCACGATAATCTTTTTCTGACCGAACGCATCGCATAAATGCTCCACCAGCGCCTTTGCATCCTGAACGTACTGCTCCACGTGCAGCTCCTCTTTTTTGATGGAGTTACGATAGCTTTTGCCGGAGCCCCTTTGATCCCACAGAACCATGGTGAAGCTTTCCGCCAGGCAGCTTTGATAATGAAGCACCTTGTGCCTGTCGCAGACTCCCGGCCCTCCGTGGAGAAACAGGATAACAGGGTTCTCTTTGCTTTGAGAGCGTATACGTATATTCTGCCTGTCCCCGTTCAGCTCTACCCATTCCTCACGATCTATTTTGTATTCTGACATTGCATCCATCCTCCTGCCCTGTTTTCTGCCACCGCATCGATCCGCAGGCAGCGCTTTTTTTGCATATTACAAGCTATCATATAGCTGATCCAGCTCCTGTTC